>CALLVJ010000303.1 GCA_938010625.1 uncultured Stomatobaculum sp.
AGAAGATGAATGCGCTGCCGCAGGACTATTGCCGCGAGGCGGATGCAAAAATTTTTTCGGCTGTTCTCGCCCTGCCGGAATATCAAAGCGCGAAAACGATCTTTTGCTTTGTCGGCATGAAGGCGGAGATCCAGACGGCAGCGCTGATTGAGGAGATGCTCCGCGCTGGCAAGCGGGTCGCAGTGCCGCGCTGCGCTGGCAAGGGGATGATGCACGCCCACCGGCTTCAGAGCCTCGAAGAGCTTTCTCCCGGTACGATGGGCATCCTGGAGCCGCGAGAGACGGCAGAGCTTGTCCCGCCGGAGGCTCTGGATCTGATTCTGCTCCCCTGCGTGAGTGCTTCGCGGGCTGGCGAGCGCCTCGGCTACGGCGGCGGGTTCTACGACCGCTATCTGCCGAAGACAAAAGCGTTTCGCGCGCTCTTAATCCGGGAACAGATGCTCTCAGACGACATTCCGCGCGAGGCACATGACCAGCCTGTGGACGCAGTGGTCACCGAGAGTGGTATTTTTCACCGGGCTCAGAGCGAGAACGAGGGCGTGTCCTGAATCGACTGGAAGTAGCGCTCTGCAGCGTTGAGCTTTTCTTCGCTGCCGGTGAGCTCTAAGAGCACGCTGCCCTCGGCGCCCAAGACGCCGCCTGCTGCAAGCAGGGCGGCGCGGAGAGAGAAGAGATCTTGAATCGCGTCGAGCTCGGTATAGATTTCACCGCAGCTCTCGAGCAGGCGGAGCCCTTTCTTTCCGGGCTGGTTTGCAAGGCGCGCCAGTTCAGAGATGGGACGCTCCACACGTTTTTCAAGGCCGACCGGATGTAAGAGGCGAGTGCGGCGGCCGGAGACAGCGCCCATAATCGGGAGTATGGTGCCGCCGACCGGGCTTCCAATCAGAATGCCCGCCGTGCGGCTCTCGAGGTGAATCGCATTGGCGCCTTTCAGAATGATGTCGTCCGAGCCGAGCGCATCCACTACATCAAAAATGGTCTTGCCCTCGAGGCGCTGTCCCTCTTTTACAATGAAGTCGGCAGTCTGCAGGGGAGCTGGGTGCTCACAGCGCTCCTTGCCGCGCTGCAGGCCGCGGTGAAAGCCCTTCGGCGAGAAGGGGAGCGAGAGAGCCGTCGCAATCGCTGCAGCGACCTGCGCATTGGTGCTGCCGAGGATCACAACGAGGCAGTGGTGTTTTGCGGCTTCGAGAATCGTGGCATCGGCCGCAAGGGCGTCGCCGAGCAGGCGTTTGCCCATGGCAACCGTGAGCAGAATTTGCCTGCCGGAATTTGTGTTTATCATGTAGGAAGCACTCCTTTCTGTTTTCAAGAGTATAGCATGTTTTTGAGGAGGATGTATGCAGCTGGATCACAGTCTCTTTTACAGCTTGAACCACTATGAGTATGGCGAGGCGTACTATGGCAGCTGCCAGTCGGTCTACTACCGTCTTGGCATTGAGCCATTGGAGAATGTACATTGGACGCCTGTTGACAAGCGGGAGCCGCATGCGCTTCGCGCTTATGTCTGGGAGGGACCTTATTCCTACCATGACACAGAGGAGGAGAAGCAGTACCAGGACTTTCCCTACAGCGAGGAGGGGCTTGAGGCGGCAATCCAATGGATTGAAGCGCAGTGTGAATGCGCAAAACCGCTCCGGTTGCTGTGAGCCGGAGCGGTTTTTTACAGTTATAAAATTAACTTTTATTCATTCCGCATCGCTGCGAGCGGGCTCAGGCGCATCGCGCGCTTTGCCGGGAGATAGCCGGCGGCTGCACCGATGAAGATTGCAAAGACAATCGCAAAGAGCGCAAGCCAGGGGGGAATATAGGAAATGGCTGCGCCGTTGGCATTCTCATAGAAGACAGAGAGCTGCTCGCTGCCGCCTTGCGACGCGAGGAAGTTGATCAGCAGCGAGAGCAGGAGACTTAGAATGGTGCCTATGATGCCGCCGAGCAGGCCGATGAAGCCGGATTCGACGAGAAAGAGGTCGCGAATATTGGTCATCTCGCAGCCCAGCACCTTCATGACGCCGATTTCCCGCGTCCGTTCATAGATGGACATCATCATCGTATTGATGATGCCAATCGCCGCGACGAGGAGAGATACAGCGCCGATGCCGCCGAGCACAGCCTGAACCATGCCGGTGAACTGTTTGGACTGCTCGAGCCACTCCATATTGGAATCCGCCTGATAGCCGAGCTCTGCAATTTTCTTCTGTACCTCGGAGACATGATTCATGTTGTCGACAAAGACATAGGCCTGATCATAGATATAGTAGTCGACTGGCTTGCCCTTTTTGTTGAGTTTTGGCTCTGGCACCAGATATTTCCGATAGCGCTGTTTCAGGAAATTTTTCAGCGTGTCAATGTCACAGTAGACTGAATAGCTGTAACTGTTATAGCCGCTGCTGCCGCCATCGAGAATGCCGGCGGTATCCAGAATATACTTTTTCTGCGGCTTATCAGAGGTCTCAGTTGTCACAGAGGCAGGCGCCGCCGTGCCGCCGGTTCCGCCGCCAGTACTGTTGTTGTTCTTTGGCGCAGGCTTATAGCCTTCGGGGAAGATGTAGAAGATGGTATCTTTCAGCGGATCAATCTGCACATCACCGCCGTTGCCGCCGCTAAAGTTTGCCGAGCTGTTTTTCGATACCTTGTAGAAATTATCCTGAAAGTGGTTGCCGTAGAGCAGACTCAGGGTATCCGTGTTTGCGGGCGGCAGCGATCCGGATTTTAAGGGCAGTTCCTTCAAAAAGTGCTGGGAGACACCGGTCAGGGAGAAATAGCCCTCGTAGGGGCCGCACTTTGCGGTCACGGAGGCATTGAGCTGAGGGCTCACATCGTCCACATGCTGGAGCTGTTTCAGCTGCTTGATGGTGTCATCGGTGATCTCGGTTTCATTGCCCTTCTGGTTGAAGGAATAGACAGTGATGGTCTTCATGGATCCTGCCTCTTCGTAAAGCTGCTGGGTCTGGCGACTCATGCCGAGGCCAAGACTCATCATCACGAGAATAGAAGAAGTGCCGATGATGACGCCGAGCACCGTCAGGACAGTTCTCGTCTTTCGCCGGAAGAGGTTCCGGAGCGCGAGCGAGAGAAGATCCCCGAATTTCATGCCGCGCTGCCTCCGTCAGCGTTCTTTTTTTTTTCGGAACTTGTGGATGCCAATAATGACAGCAATGCCAGCGGCGGGGATGAGGAGAAGCGGGAGCGGGGAAGACTTTTTTTCAGGTGTCTTGTCAGTATCGGCATCCGTCTCCGGCTCATCGGGCGTCGGTTCGCTGACAGCCAGGGTGAGGGCCTTTTCCTCGCTGGTCACATTGCCGTTCACGTCCTCATACTGGATGGTCATCTTGATATTGTTCTCCTCGCTGCTTGGATTTACGCCGCTCAGCATGGTATCGACGCTGCCGCTGTCGCCGGACTTGATATTGCCGAGGTAGGCGCTGGCCTTTTTGATCGCATCTCCCTCGAACGTCACCTGGACATTGTAGAGCATCACGCGTCCTGTGTTGTTCAGGTTGAACATCACATTGCTCTCTTTGCCAACTGCAATGCTCTCGGGGGAAAGCTCGGGCGTGGAAATCGAATAGCGCGCGGTCTGAAAGACTGGAATGTCGAGGGTCAGCTTGTCCTCCGCGTTCTTGAAAGCGGGAGAGTCAAATTTTTCATTCAGCGTGAGCGTATAGGAGCGCGGATCCACGCCTGCGGAGGCTTCCATTGCAAGGCGCAGTTCCTTGGACTCCCCGGCTTTCAGGCTGTTGATCACAAAAGAACCTGAACCGGCGTCCATTGAAAAGACCGACGAATTATCAACTTTCTCTGACTCGGCGGAGAGGAGAATATTGCTCGCTGAAATATCGCCTGAGGCATTCTTTACGCTGAGCACGAGTGTAAAGGGCTGACCGGCAAATACTTTTTCAGGTTCGGTGCGATAACCGCCGAGAATGATGCGGGCTTTCTGCCGGTCATTCGCGTTGAAATCACCCTGTTTGTTGTTGTCGGCAGCAGGCGGCTCTACCATGGAAGGATTGTCGATGCGGACATAACTCACATAGGTCTCCTGATAGGAGACCGTAGCGTCCGGCGTGAGCTTATAGCTCAAGGTATAGCTGAGCGGATAGTAGCCATTTGCCGCATTCGGCATAATTGCCATGGAGTAGTCGGCGCTCAGCACCTCATCAGGCTGCGCTGTCTCGAAGTTCCGATCGTAGTTCGCATCGTTCAGATTGAACGGAAAACCGGTTGCAGCCTGGGATTTGTTCTGTGCAGTGGCCTGTAACGCAGAACCTTCTGCGAGCGCTGTGTTCATGCGAACCTGAATGTGGTACAGCGGCACTTTGCGCTGGTTCCGGAACTTTAAGCTGTAATTCAGAACACCGGGTGCTGTGCCGACCGGGGTTTCCTGTCCCTCGCCAAGCGCAAAACTCTTATCGCTTGTGACAGTCGAGGGATTTGTAACGTCACCTGTGGCTTTGATATAGACATTGATAAATTCAACCTGCATGGGGCCGCGGAAGTCGGCAGTGTTGCTGCCTGGAAGCGAATAGTAGAAGGCAACTGGAACGCCGTAGTACCCCTCTTTGACATCGGCGCGCACTGTGACATGTAACGTCACGGTCTTGTACTCGCCGGCTTTCAGCGAGGCAAAGCGATTCTCTTCGGTAAAGGTTGTCGAATTGATCTCAAACGGGTAGTTGCCGCCGTCCACAGTGAACGCCGAATTCCCACCGTAGGCTTTGTCGATGCCAGCCTTCTGTCCAGCTCTCCAGGCATCGTAGAGCTCGCTCTCATCGTCTTTGTCGTAGGGATTTTTCTGGTCGGTCGTCTTCTGGTCCGGATCCTTGTCCTGTTTTAAGTAGTTCTGATCATTCGAGAGGCGGACAATGACATTCTGAATCTCGGAAGTCTTCGGATTCTTCATGCCGCTTGTACCGCTGTAACCGACGCGGAAACTGAGATTCATGTCCTGTCCTGGATAACCAATCTGTAGTTCGTTTGCGTCGTGCACAAAGGTATTGAGATTCGTATTGACATAGGAAGCCTCTGCCGCGTGCGGCGGCAGCAGGAAGAAGAGCAACAGGGAGAGAACCAGCTCCAGCGCAAGGACGCGGAGCAGAAGCGAAGTTTTTTGAAGTTTAGCCTGCATGAGAATATCCTTTCCGTTCTACAATCTTGCCGTCGACAATGCGGATCTGTTGGTCGGCGCGCGCTGCGATCGAGTTGTCGTGGGTTACCATGATGAGCGTCACATGTTGTTCCCGCACAATGTCCCGGAGCAGTGAGAGTACCTCTTCCGTTGTGTGAGAGTCGAGATTGCCAGTCGGCTCATCGGCGAAGATGAGCTCCGGTTTGCTGGCGAGGGCGCGGGCAATGCCGACGCGCTGCTGCTGACCGCCGGACATCTGCCCCGGCATGTGCAGAGCCTGGTCGAGGATGCCAATGCGCTCCATATAGAGCCGCGCAGTGCGTTGCCGCGCTTCTTTGCCGATACCGCGGAACAAAAGAGGAAGCGCCACATTTTCCTCGGCGTTCATTGTGGGAATCAGACCGTAGCTCTGAAAAATAAAGCCGACATGGTTGCGGCGAAAACGCACCAGCTGCTGCTCGTTCATGGTTTCGAGCTTCTCGCCGAGAATGTGAATGCTGCCGCTGCTCGGCGGCTCCAGACCGGCGAGCAGATTCAGGCAGGTGGATTTTCCAGAGCCGGAGGTGCCGACAATCGCGAGGAAACGCCCGGGTTCGAGGTCAAAACTGATGCCATCCAGCGCATGCACTTCGCTGTCGCCGACGCGATATATTTTTTTTAAGTCCCGCACAGAAATAATCGGTTCCGCCAAATTTAATTCCTCCTCTTGTGCATGCGTTGCAGCTGTTGTCAGCTCTCTGCGATCTTAAAAACAATCAAATTTAATTCTAGCTTAGAGTAGTTCTGTAAGAAAAACAAGGAAGATTTTCTTGCAAAAAACGATATGTCAAGTACAGATATGCGCAGAGACGCGCCGGCAAACTGCATTTATCTGTTCTAAAAGAAGACAGCATGGTATAATCGGCAAAGCAGATAGATTGATTCTGTCTTTCAATTAGAAAGACGCAAAGGAACGCGAAAAGTTTCAGGAGGGACTATGAAAAACTGGAAGAAATCTGTGGGTGCGGCGGTAGCAGCGCTGTTGCTCGGCATAAGTCTGATGGGCTGCGGTGCAAAGAATACGGAGAGCACGGCGGCGAGCAGTACCGCAGTTGATACTGCGGCAGAGAGCAGTGCAGTTGCGGGGAGCAGCAGAGAGGCAGCGACAGGAGCGGGCACGGCACTTCGGGTTGGCGCGCTGAAAGGGCCGACTGCAATGGGACTTGCCCACATGATGCAGGAGAGCCAGGATGGCA
>CALLVJ010000304.1 GCA_938010625.1 uncultured Stomatobaculum sp.
GGATCAGGGTTGCCCCCATTGTCCAATATTCCCCACTGCTGCCTCCCGTAGGAGTTTGGGCCGTGTCTCAGTCCCAATGTGGCCGGTCATCCTCTCAGATCGGCTATCGATCGTCGCTTTGGTGGGCCGTTACCCCGCCAACTGGCTAATCGAACGCGGGTCCATCTCATACCACCGGAGTTTTTACCCCTGCACCATGCGGTGCTGTGGTCTTATGCGGTATTAACAGTCGTTTCCAACTGTTATCCCCCTGTATGAGGCAGGTTACCCACGCGTTACTCACCCGTCCGCCACTCGGCTTAAGGCCTTCCGCCCGAAGGTTTCCGTCCTTAAGCCTCGTTCGACTTGCATGTGTTAAGCACGCCGCCAGCGTTCATCCTGAGCCAGGATCGAACTCTCAAATTTAAGTTGGTTCGTTCCGGTCAAAATAACGTTGGTCTTTCTCAGTTATTTTACCCGTTATTACTTGGTTTGGTTCTTTTTTGAAATCCTTTTGGAAGTCTATGAGCACATTCGAACAATGCTCACAGGCCCTCTGTTTTACAGAGATTTCAGGGTTGTTTGTACTGTCTGATCTTTGATTTTCAAGGTTCGTATCCCGTTCATTTCGCGGGACTTACATATGATAACAGACCCTCCAGAACCTGTCAACAGAAACTTTCCATTTTTATACTAGATTGCAAGGCTAGATTGCAAGATCAGGTAGGACAGCACGGAAAAAGTCCTCTGCCTTGCGTCGCCCTCTGCCGCATGCTAGAATACTTTCCTGTGCTCTTCTAGGAAGGTTTTATGATTCATCTCAATTACAGCGCAAATACACTGTCGGATCCCCGCGTCGCCGAGGCCTTTCTCCGCGCGCGTCTCGATTACCCTGTCAATCCGAATTCCAGGCATCCCGCCGCAAAAGCACTCGCCGCCTTCCGTCTGCGTTTAGGCCACACCTGACCACCCGGAAAGAACCGGACGCTTTGCACAGGCTCTCGCTTCTCTCCTGCATTAACCGCTTATCAGAAAGGATTACCATGGCACGAGAACTTCTGCCCTATCAGATTGCTGAGCGCAGCATCATCAAAAAATACAGGAAACAACTCTGGAACCCCTTCATCGCCGCCGTGAAACGCTATGGGCTGGTCGAGCCCGGCGACAAAATTGCCGTCTGCATTTCCGGTGGCAAGGACTCAATGCTGATGGCGAAGCTCTTTCAGGAATTGCACCGCCACAGCGATGTTCCGTTTGAGGTCATCTACCTCGTCATGGATCCGGGCTACAATGCGATGAACCGCGCAAAAATTGAGAGCAATGCAAAACTCTTGAACATTCCGATCACTGTCTTTGAGACCGACATCTTTGATGTCGCAAACAATGCCGACGCGCACCCCTGTTATCTTTGCGCCCGCATGCGACGCGGCCACCTCTATCGCAAAGCCCGGGATCTCGGCTGCAATAAAATTTCACTCGGACACCACTTAAACGACGTGATTGAGACCACCGTAATGGCGATGTTCTACAGCTCGCAGTTACAGGGGATGATGCCGAAACTGCACTCGCAGAACTTTGAGGGTATGGAGCTGATCCGCCCAATGTACTGCATCCGCGAGGACGACATCATCGCCTGGCGGCGCTATAACGAGCTCTCCTTCCTCCAGTGCGCCTGCCGTTTTACTGAAAGTTGCACGATCAGCGGCACCGGCGGCAGCAGCAAGCGCCAGGAAATCAAAATTCTGCTCCGCCGTCTGAAACAGATGAACCCCGACATCGAGAAGAGTATTTTCAATGCGATTCATGCCGTCTGCACTGAGACCTTCCCCGGTCTCCGGAAAAGTGACGGCGATCACAGCTTCCTCGAGAACTACGACGCGCACCGCGGTGAATAGAGGCTAAGCAAAAAGAGTTGGCGCAGTAAGAAGACTGAGAAAACAAAGAAGAAGAGAACCTCCATCTCTGAAAGTTCTCTTCTTCTTTTTTGTCTCTGATGCGACCGGCTTAGTCCACCTGATACGGAAGCAGCGCAATGTGGCGCGCTCTCTTGATGGCAAGCGTAAGCGCTCTCTGGTGGCGCGCACAGTTGCCGGTGATGCGGCGTGGAAGAATCTTACCCCTCTCGGAGATATACTTTTTCAGTGTCGCAACATCCTTATAATCAATCGGCTTTGCATTCTCTGCGCAAAACACGCAAACTTTTCTTCTTCTGCGCATGCCGCCCGGACGTCTGCTTCTCTGTCCTTCCGGTCTGTCACTTCTGTTAAAAGGCATGATCTTGTCCCCCTATCTCTTCAGTTAAACGGCAGTCCTTCGTCTTCGACGCCGTCCGGGATATTCATAAATCCCTCTGTGCTGGCGTTCTGCGGGCTCGGTTTTTTCTCCTCCGCATAGCCGCCTGTCTGGCTGGCGCTGTAATTTCCACTTCCGCCGCTCGCGCCCTTGCTGTCGGCGAATTCCTGATCTTCCAAAATCACTTCGGTTGTATAAACTTTCTGCCCCTCGCGGTTTGTATAGCTTCCTGTCTGAATGCGACCGGATACCAGCACGCGCATGCCCTGGCGGAAATATTTCTCCGCAAACTCAGCGGCGCGGTCAAATGCGACGCAGGGGATAAAATCCGCCGTCTGCTCATTACCGTTGCCGCGCTTAAATCTGCGATCTACCGCCAACGTGTAGCGCGCAATCGCCATGGACTTTTCGCCGCTCGAATAGCGAACTTCCGGATCTCTCGTCAGTCTTCCCATCAAAACGACTTTGTTCATACAATCACTCTTTCTGAATTATTCTGCCTGTGCGGGCTGCTCGACAGTTTCGTCTCTGACGATCAGATATCTCACGACTGGCTCGAAAATGCGAAGACTTGCCTCCAATTCATTCGGCGTGGATGCATCCTCGGACTCAAACTTGATGAAGTAGTAGAAGCCCTCTTTCATCTTCTGGATGTCATAGGCAAATCTCTTCTTCCCCCAGTCGTCGACGTTCGTCACAGTGCCGTTGAAGCGGGTGATGTAGCCCTGCGCTTTTTCCAGCGCAGCTGCCTTCTCCTCTTCCTCGAGCTTTCCGTTCAGAACAAGCGTCAATTCGTATTTGTTCATTTCGCTCTTCCTCCTTTTGGTCTCCGGCCTCCGGTCACGTCCGGAAGCAAGGATATAATGTCACGGTATCTAATCTTACCTGATTTTTCGCCAGTTTGCAAGCAAATTCAAAAGTGGTCTGAGCACAGTTAATTTTAACTAAATTGCAGGATCAAGCAGGGCAGCAGAAAAAACTTTCGCCGACAAAGCATCATGAGTTGACTCGTATCCGCAAAATGATATCTTCTTTTTGCGGCATACTTTCCCGAACCATAGCAAACCTCTTGGCGTATTGGCGTGCGGTAGCTTTTATCATACCGAAAGTTTGTCATCGGCTCTTTTTGATCATGTCAAATTTTTCATCGCCCTCGACAGCACTTCTCCGATCGGCGCCTGAATGACGAGGTCTGCCTCTCGGTCTGCAGGCGTCGCACTGCGGTTGATGACAGCCAGATGACGCCCGCCAAAATAGCGGAGCAATCCCGCCGCCGGGTAGACTGCGAGCGAGGTACCGCCGACAATCAGCAGATCTGCCTCTGCCATGCAGCGTGCTGCCTCATTTAAGACAGCGCTGTCCAGTGCCTCTTCATAGAGCACTACATCCGGCTTGATCACACCACCGCAGTCGCAGTGCGGCACCGCGCCCGGGCGTGTGAGCATTTCCCGCAGGGAATAGAACTTCCCGCAGCGCTGACAGTGATTTTTCAGAACTGTTCCGTGGAGCGCGAGCACCTTTTTGCTCCCGGCTTTTTCGTGCAGCCCATCGATGTTCTGGGTGATGACAGCGGATAGTTTCCCTCTCCGCTCGAGTTCCGCGAGCGCTATGTGCGCGGCATTCGGCTCTGCATCGGGATAGAGCATTCTTTCCTTATAAAATTTGAAGAAAACCTCCGGCTTCGACACAAAGAAGCTATGGCTCACAATCTGCTCCGGCGGATACGCATAAGTCTCATTGTAAAGTCCGTCCGCCGAGCGGAAATCTGGAATGCCGCTCTCGGTCGACACGCCTGCACCTCCAAAAAAGACAATCCGTCTGCTCTCTGCAATCCAGCGTGCAAGCTCCTTTGTCTTCACCTCATAATCTTCCTGTCCCTGACACATATCTCGCTCCTTTCTCTGCCGTTTCCACGCGTGCAAGGTGACCGTCCCGCCCGCATTGGCAGCAGTTTTCAAACTCCTGATCCTTATTGCTACAACTCATTTTTTTATTCCGGTCACAGAAAGGCCGCAACAGACGACCATCTGCTCCTCTGCCTATGAGACGCAAGATCATTATCTCGCAGTCCTTGCCGCGCTTGCTATTTTCGCGCTCGGCGGTATCTGACTTGGGCGTTTACGGCACAGTGCACCGTTTATATAACGGCACTTTAAGCCGTGAATTTTCGTGTGCCCCGGCGGAAGCTCGTTTTTTTTGTGTGTCACAATTCCTCGTCGAAGTAGGCGCGGCGCACCGTGAGTTCCTCTGCCCAGGATGCGCGTTTCATTCCGAAGAAAACCGCAATCAGTTCCTCCGGCGTGAGCGGCGTCGCACTGAGGCTCTGCTGTCCGAGTGCCTTGAGCCGCTCAACGCGGCTTCCCTCCCGGGTCGTGTGCAGAACAAAGATGCCATTGTTCTCCTCAATCAGCGGGTCTTTCAGCGAAAAGAGGAGCGCCCGCTCTTCTGCCGCCACATGATCCCGCAAGGTCACTCCGGCAAAAAAAGCCGGGAGCGAGAGAATGCGTGCCATGATAAAAGGCTCGGTGCCGCAGCGTTTTAAGGTCGCTGTGTCTGGCAAAATGAGGCGGGCATCCTGCTCCCGGGTGTCTGGATCGTCAAAGCTCTCCATGCCGATCAAAGTCTCAGCACCAGCATTCTGTCTTTCCCAGACAGACAACATGCGTCCGCCTCCAGCGGACAGTTCGCCGTGCAGACGCCGCAGATAATCAGGGCTTCGCAGGCAGAAGATCTGATACTTCTGCGCCAGCAGTTCATTGCAGCGCGCGGCGAGCTGCTGTAACAGCGCCTCATCCTGCACGTCTACGCGTCTGCAGTGATAGCGACTGTCGTTCTTCAAAATGTGTTTTTCCCGCCGCGAGGCATAGGTGAACTGGAACGGCGTATAGTAGGCTGGGTTTGCAGGCTCCAAAAAGACGAAGGGCTTGCCCGCCGCATACTCATCCCGGAGTGCCTGCGTGAGAATGCGCCGCATAATACCGCGCCGCCGGTACTTCTGCCCGGTTGCCACTGCGACAATATAAGAAAGTGTCTGCTCCTCTTTGCCAAATTGCACCCGGCAGGGATTCAGACAGAGCATGCCCTCGACTTCCTGTTCATTCCGGATTGCATAGACTGTATTTTCCTGCATGCGAGTTGCATAATAAAAATCCCGCATACGCGCGCTGTCCTCCGGAAACGCCTCTTCGTAAAGCTTCCGCGTGCGCTCCTTTTCAGCCCGTGCCAACTTTTGTACTTGCATGTACTTTTTCTCTCCTTGACAAAAAAGACCTGCCCCACGCGGACAGATCTTTTCCTTTTTAGTATTGCATCTCCACCTGAATCTGCCGGTCACTCAAATCTGCGCCTTTCCTCTCCAGAATCAGATATTTCTTTGCAAACCCGCAGGGATAGTAGCTCTGCTTCGATTTTCGAAGCCCCTCGAGACCCACATCGTCCTCGCGGTTGATGATGGCCGCCTCCGGAAAGGCGTGACACAGGAACTCTTTGTTAATAGCCTGGTAGAGACCGTCGATCTCCGGATTCGCCTTCTCAATGTGAATCACCGCCATGTTGTCGCGTTGATTCAGACTGCCGAACGAAAAAGCCGCGAGTTTGCCGTCGATAAAGATGGCACCGCTCTTTGCATTGGTGTCCTCCATGACCTCTGCGTCATGATTCAGAAGATCATGGATGCCATCGACCTCGCGGTCCAGGTGATCCTCAACCTCTTCCCCCTTGCCGTCCCGCCACTTCTCCAGAAAGCGGAGCACGTTATCGTGGTCATCGGGAGTAAGCGCCCGGTAGGTAAAACGCTCGCCATAGTTCTTGATGAAGTTATTGTAATGGTTCTTTTTCTTGTGGAGTTTTCTACCCGCAAGCGTGCGGAGCGCATTGCCGTCGTAGAGATAATCGGCCGCATCCTGTACTTCCTCGACCAGATACTTATCCGCCGGCAGCGCGAGCGCTGTCACAGCCCCTTCATCGGCGAGCTTTACGACGAGCGGCTTTTTCAAGATCTCGTGAAAATACTGCTGTAACGTCGCAAAGCAGGCCGGCAGATCTTCTTCCCGTGCAAGCGGCATCGCCGCATATGGCTCCTCCTCCGTCCCGTAGAGCCAGAGCAGTCCCAGTTCCCGCTCTCCATCTTTTAAGACAGCGGCCCGCGCGTCGAAATACTTTCTCCAGAGAAAGCTCTCGAGCGGCGTGCTGTCTGAGGTCAGATTGGAGCGCAGCTCATAGAAGTGCGCATAACGCGTCACATCACCCACGTGAAAATGGTGAAACTCCAGTTGATTTCCGTTCTTACAGTCCATAGCTCCTGAAGCAGCGCCTCAGTCTAACTCCTTTCCTGTGAGCATCACATAGGCTTCCTTATACTTTGCGATGGTCTTGTCAATGACATCCTGCGGGAGCTTGTAATTGCTGTCCGGATTTGCCTTTAGCCAGTCTCGCACAAACTGCTTGTCAAACGACGGCTGAGACTTGCCCGGTGCATAGCCCTCCAGCGGCCAGAAGCGCGAGGAATCAGGGGTCAACATCTCGTCTGCGAGAACCACCTCTCCCGCCTCATTCAAACCGAACTCGAACTTGGTGTCTGCAATGATAATGCCCCTGGTCTTTGCATAACCCGCGCAGAGGCGATAGAGTGCGAGTGTCTTATTGCGGATAATCTCTGCATACGCTCTGCCCTTGCCCGGGAAAGCCTTCTCGAGCACTTCAACGCAGCGGTCAAAATCAATATTCTCATCGTGGTCGCCGATCTCTGCTTTGGTACTCGGCGTAAAAATCGGCTCCGGCAGCTGCTCGGACTCCTTGAGACCCGCAGGGAGCTTAATCCCGCAGACTGTGCCATTCTTCTTGTAGCTCTCCCAGCCGCTGCCAGTGATATAGCCGCGGACAATACACTCAATCGGGAGCATTGTGAGTTTCTTGCACAGCATGCTGCGGCGTGCAAATTCTGCTGTCCGGAAGTACTCCGGCATATCCGCCGTATCAGTGCTGATCATATGGTTCGGCATCACATCTTTTGTATACTCGAACCAGAAGCGGGACAGCTGCGTGAGCACTGCGCCCTTGTCGGTGATTCGATTCTTTAAGATCACGTCAAAAGCAGAAATGCGATCGGTCGCGACCATGATGAGGCCTTCACCGACATCATAAATCTCGCGCACTTTTCCCTCTTTTACCGGCCTGTACTCCTGCATATTCATTCCTCCTCTTCACTGCAGACTTCTAGGTAAGTATCGTATCACAGAATAGAACAGAATAAAATACAGCAAAAAATAAACCAGGATATCCCTCCATGTCTCAGAACGCATATACCGCAGAAAAGATCCTTCTCCTTGTCCCATATGATTCCCTCGGCCTCGCAGCAAAAGCGCAAATTCTCGAGAGCCGCTTCCATGGCGTCAAAAAAATAGAGAGAGCACTCTCGCGCTCTCTCTGTTCCATCCTCGTTGGATCTTGCTTCAGTGCAGTTACCCCTCTGGTGGGATTTTTGCTTACTGAACAGCCATTGACTGCCTGCGGACCTCTGTTGCCATCAGCAACCTCGAAGGTGACCTTCTGACCATCCTCAAGCGTCTTGTAACCCTCAGAATTGATGCCGGAGAAGTGAACGAAAATCTCGCTCTTGTCCGCGTCGTCCGTGATAAAACCATAACCCTTTGTCGCATTGAACCACTTAACTGTTCCGTTATGCATTGTCGTGCCTCCATGAATAAAATAATCCGTAATCCCCCGGGGCAACAAAACGCGCGCCAGACCGATCATGGATGGAACCTCATGATCATCTCCGCTGTCGCGCGAATCCGTGTCCACTCAAATCACAATGTAACTATAGCAAGTATTACGATGGGTGTCAATGTGTATTTCGGTTTTTCCTGTATTGTTTTTACATTTTTGTGACTGTTGTTTATTAAAAATTGTACAACTTTACAGGGAGTATTCTGTCAAATTGCCGTCACACAACAGTAGTTCCACGGCAAGCTGCTCCCCTATCCGCCCTGCTTTATAGGCTGTTTCCAGAGCTGCAGCGCGCCTCTCGGCAGCGCCAAGTCCGCTGAGTGAAAGTTGTCGTCCCATTTGCAAAAGTTTCCGCACCAGCCACTGCGGCTGTCCGGAGAGCTCTGCAATTTTCTTTTCTCGCTTTCCCTCAGCGGCAAAAGCTTTGATGAGACGAAGCTGGCGGTACTGGCGGCTCAGGAGTGCCAGGATGCGCCCCGGCTTTTCCCTGAGGGCAAGCAGGTCGCTGTAGAGCGCGAGCGCCCTGTCGGTCTTCCGCTCACAGCTCGCCGCAATCATATCGAAGATGCGGTTCTCCACTGAGACAGAGATGATCGCCGCGATATCTTCCCGCGTAACCACTTCTTGTACGCCGAGGTAGGCGATCAGCTTTTCCAGCTCTCCGCTCAAAGCTTCCATATCGCTGCCGACTGCCGCGAGCAGCTGCTCAAGCACACTCTCCTGAATCTTCTTGCCGCTCCGCAGCAGATAGCGTGCTGCCCAGAGCTTCAACTCCCGCTCTGTCGGGTGTGCGCATTCTACAATCCCGCCGAGCTTTGCGACTGCCTTGTAGAGCCGCGTCCGCTTGTCAACACTGCCCTCCGAAAAGACCAGGAGCGTGCTCTCCGGCAGCGCCGGCAGATAGTCCGCGAGCTTATCAGCGCTCTTCTGAAATAAATCGCTCTCCTCCACAAAAACAAGGCGGCGCGAAGCAAAAAAAGGCAGCGTATCTGCCGCCGCTATAATGCTATCCTCGTCTGCCATCTCTTCCCGCAACAACGTGATATTCATGCTGTCGCCCGCAAACAAAGAAAAAAAGCGGGCCTTGTAATTCCTGCGGAGATAGCTTTCCTCTCCGCAAAGAAGATAGACCCGCGCGAGCGCGCCGTTCTTCAGCGCGCCCTCAAGTTCTGCTGTGCTCACTTTTTTCTGTGAAAAGAGCCATAGCTGTGACCGGCCTCCATCTTGACACCACGCGCCGCCGCAAGCTCACTCACGGTGACAAGCTGATAGCCTCTTCTCGTCAGCTCCGGAATGATGCGCTCTGCCGCCGCCGCGCTCTGTGCGTAAATGCTGTGCATGAGGACAATATCGCCGTCCTTTACCTGGCTCAGAACAACATTGACTGTATTGTCTGCATTCCTGGTCTTCCAGTCCAGTGTATCAATATTCCAGAGAGTCGCCGAATATCCCATTGCCGCAAGCGAAGGACGCGCCTTACCGCCGAGTGAACCATAGGGCGGGCGCACCAGCGTTGCGTTCTGTCCGGTGACCTCGCGAATTGCACGGTTTGTCTTTTGAATCGACTCCTGCACTGCCGGCGCGCTGAGTTTTGCGAGGTTCTCGTGTGCCCAACTGTGGTTGCCAAGTTCCATGCCGTCTGCTGCCATGCGCTGCACAGTCTTCTGGTGACGCGCCACGAGATTGCCGACCATGAAGAAGGTCGCGCGACCGCCGTGCTCCTCGAGTGAAGAGAGAATCTGTGCGTCATATTTGCTCGGACCGTCGTCAAAAGTCAGGGCGACCATCGGGCGGTTCGGATCCACCTGCCGCACTGCCGCAGGCGCAACCTCTGCGGGAGTCTCTCCCTTCTTCACAACTGCAATTCTCACGCCATCAATATGCGTGCCGACGCCGACCTTGCCGGCATCCTGTCCGTTTGTAACCCAGTCGAGCCACTGCCCGTTGACCTGCGCCTTCGTGTATACATCAAAAGAAGCTGCGAGATCTCCGTTCAGCCAAACGCGAACTCCCTCAAGTGGCATTGTCCCGCCTTCCACACCTGCCACCGCGCCGTTTTCCTTTGTGCCAGTCCAGCCACTGCCGCTCACATTGACCTGATACTGGATGGTACCCGTCATGCCTGCCGGCTGCTCCCGGAGCGCCGCACGGAATGCCGTCGGGTAGCTGCCCGCACGGCTCAGCAAGTGGTTGTCCTCGGTCCAGCCGGTCCAGCCCTGTCCATTGTATTCCATCTCGTAGGCAAGTGTTACCTTGCCCTCCTCTGCGCGTACAGGTGCGAAGAAATCTCCGGAAAAATTGTTCATACCAAGTGTCATCGCGAGCGAAAGTGCAACGGCTGCGATGCGCTGAAAAATTGTCTTTTTTTTCATCGTTTTCTTTTCTGCCTCCTCGTCTATGATATTTCCCCCATTTTTGCCTGAGAAGCACAAAACCGTGCGCCGTTTCTTACTGCGCCACTTGCGCACGATACTGCTAATTATAACATGTTTTGTATTTATGACCACCCCAAAAGTCCAAAACTTTCCTTAGAATGCGCACTTGCCCGCATTCCCCGCAAATGTTAGAATAAAAGAAAATATATAGCTCGTTTGAAAGGAGTCCTATGGCCAATGAGGAGTCGAGAAACCCAAGCCAGCCGACACCGGAGGAAAAGAAGCCTGGCAATGTGTTTCTCTTCTATGTAATCCCCTTTCTTCTTCTGAATCTTCTGATCTTTCTCTTGGTGACTCTGCGTCCCAGGTTTAAGCTTCACATTGAGGAGTCCCCCGATTTCCGCTCGGCTGAAATCGAATTAGAGATGCACCCGCGTCTGCCGCTCGCCGCCTTTGATGTCAAGCTGGACGATGCACCGCTGAACTTGGAGAATCTGGGCGGCGGCCACTATAAGACGAGCGTCGACAAAAATGGCACACTGGAGGTCACAGTCCGCTATATCAATGGCATGAGCCGCACCCAGTACGAGCACATCGGCTCGGTTGATGACCA
>CALLVJ010000305.1 GCA_938010625.1 uncultured Stomatobaculum sp.
TAATTGGAGCCCTTCTGACATGGATGGTTTGGGTGACGGGTTTGGTTCATGGGCTGAACTCGCCTTTTGATCCGGCTACGTTATCGCTTCTGATAAGCGCGTGCTTCATGGTCTGCTTACTGTTGGCGGCAGTAGTGAAACCTTTGAGGAAGTTCTTCTATCGACACCAGAGGTTCAGCTCCGTCTGGCAGGTGGTATTTGTAGTAGCCCCGTTTACCAGCTGATCTTTCTGACCTTCATTATGGCGACTGCCGAGAGAAGGACAGTGATGATGTATACCTCGCCGATGGCTGTCCCTTATATGTTGTTTGCAAGTACTGCGTATCTTCTCTGCTGTGTTTACAATGTTTTCTGGCTGCACCCTCAATTACAGATCGGTATGTCAGAAAAACGGCAGTGAAAAAACCCTTGCTAAAGCGGCTGTTTATGCTCCAGCTTCGCTTCTGTTCATCTTTTCAGGAAGTTTGGTCGCTACCCATCTGCTCAGTAATTTGAGAAGCATCATGGAGATTCTCTTCGGTTTACTGTCCTGCGGAGCCTTTTTCCGCCTGCATGTCGAATATGCATATGTGGCTATCTTGAAATGGCGCGATAAGAGCTATTGGGAAGAATATGTGGAATCGGAGCCGGATGTCGGATCAAAATCGGATCCGATGAGCAACAGGCAAAGAAAGAAATATGTGCGGATCGCCATAACGGTCTTTGAGGTGATTCTTATCTTTATGCTCTCAAGGACCGTCTGACCGGAACAAATGGATTTCTGGAGTGTGCGGCTTCTTTTTGCTTTGATCTGCTGCATACTCCTGGATTGGCTGATCATGATTGCTTGCTAGATGTTCAGGTGTTTTATCTTATAGTTAGTCAGCTAAGAAGATAGGTGGATTTCTGGCAGTTGGGATTTAATCATAAATGCAAGTATAAAAATCCCATCAACAATAAAGGATACATATCTATATGTCCCCTATAATATCCAAGAGTCTAATTTTTGAGACGTAACTTAGCTAAGGAGAAAAATGAATGAAAGAAAAGAATGGAGTATGTGAAATCCTTTTCAGCTGTCTAATTGTTCTTTCCACGGATGTTCTTGTCTCATTTATCTATAAGACACATGCAACGATATTTCAGTTCGGCTATATATACAGGCTTTTTCTTGGTGCTTTTGTATCTATTTTTCCCATATATGTGGCAGCAAAAAACTATAAGAGTATTGTCGCAAGGAGCATGAAACCTTGGTCTATAGGCATACTGATAATTACTACACTCATTCCTCTATTCTTTTCTGATGTTGATTTTGAGAGAAAAGTGTACGTTTGGATACACTATGTGTTTTTGGTCGCGCTACCGGAAGAGCTCTTTTTTCGAGTTTATTTGCCTGAACGACTTGGCGAAGAGCTCTTGAGAAAGCAGAGATTCTCTGATATATCGCTTTATATAATCGTTT
>CALLVJ010000306.1 GCA_938010625.1 uncultured Stomatobaculum sp.
GAACCCCGTCGCGATTGTAGAAATTGACGCGGTCAAGGCGCTGCTTGATGCCGACCAGGTCGTGATCTGCTGTGGTGGCGGCGGTGTTCCGGTGCTCGAACAGGGCACCGTGCTCCGCGGCGCGAGCGCTGTCATCGAGAAGGATCTGACTTCTGGTCTCCTGGCGCGCGAAGTGGATGCCGATGTGCTCCTGATTCTGACGGCAGTCGACAATGTGACGCTGAACTTTGGCACCCCGGCAGAGGAAGCGATCTCTGAAATGAGCATTGACGCTGCAAAGGCATATATGGAGGCCGGTCAATTTGAATTTAAGAGCATGCTCCCGAAGGTCAAAGCTGCCGTCGACTTTGTGAGCGCCGGCAAGGACCGCGCCGCAATTATTACGAGCCTCGCAAAGGCAGCGCAGGCGCTCCGCGGCAAGGCAGGCACCCGCATTTCCTGAGCGGCGGCGTGAACAGACTGAAACCGCCGGTACGGCAAGACAAATAAAAAGGACACCGCAGAGGAAGTTTCCTCTGCGGTGTCCTTTTTATTTTGTCACACTTTCTCTTACCACTGGAATGGGAACAGGCTGCCGCTGTCATCATCGTCCGCGCTACCGCTCTGGTTGTCCCCGCTGCGGCGATTGCCCTTTCGCGCACTGCTGTCGTCCTGCTTCTCCTTGTCGTCAGCCTCTGCGGTCGCATTCTTCATGCTGTCCTGACCCTTCAGCGTAATCTGGATCTCCTTCTCTTCATAGCCCTTGCTCGACGGGCGCTTCACAGTCAGCGTCACAGTCTCGCCTTTCTGGTAACGCGTGAGCTTCTCTTTCAGATCTTCAATCGAAGAGACGCTCTGCCCCTCGAACTTCGTGATGATATCATTCTCTTGCAGCTCCGAATTCGCCGCCGCGCCGCCGTCAATGATTTTATAGACGAAGATGCCGACCGGCATATTAAACTTCTGCGCCGCTTCATTGTCCACATTCTGACCGCGGAAGCCAATATAGCCGCGATCAGCCTCTGCGACTGTGCCGCGCGTCTTTTGCGCTGAAAGTGTGTTGATCAGCTCTGTCACACTTGAAATCGGGATTGCATAGCCCATGCCCTCGACCTTCGTGTCGACACTCTTCGACTCATTGATGCCGATGACCTGCCCCTGCATGTTGAGGAGTGCGCCGCCGGAGTTGCCTGGATTAATTGCGGCATCGGTCTGCAAGAGGTTCTCCACCTTGGTCTCCTGCCCGGTCGAACTGTCCTGCGCCGTGATCGTGCGATCCTTTGCACTTAAATACCCGACGGTCACAGACTGCCCATAGCCGAGCGCATTGCCGATTGCGATTACGCCCTGGCCAACTTTTAAGTCATTCGAATCGCCGACTTCTGCGATCGCAATCTTCGACTTGGTCTCCTCAGCGACATCAGATTTCTTGACTGCAATAACTGCAATGTCAGCACTGGAATCTGTGCCCTTTAACTCTGCATCGACACTCTTGCCGTCAATAAACTGCACCTTCATGCTCGTCGTGTTTTCAATGACATGATTGTTCGTGACAATCAGATACTCCTCGTCGTTCTCACCAATGATAATGCCCGAACCGGCGCCCGAGGTCTCATACGATGCGGTGCGCCCAAACCAGTCGCTGACCTGCTGCTCGCCCTTCACATCAATCGCGACCACCGAAGGCATGGCCTTTTCAACGATAGCGGATACATCGAGTGTAGCGCTCCCGCCGCTGCCTGCTGTACTGCCTGCACCTGCCTCCTTGGTCGAGGTCTTAGTGACGCTCGGCAGCACCTCTGCCTGCGCGCTGCCCTCGGTCTTGGCAGTCGGACGCATGGCCACACGGCTCACGCCTCCCATCGTAACACCTGCCACTGCGCCAAAAACCAGCGCGCAGGCCGCTGCAGTACCGAGTTTTTTGGCAAGCCCGCTGCCGCCCTTCTTCGGGGTCTGCGGCGCGCCCGCGCCATTGCCGATGTCCTCAGAACTGTTCTGATCGGAGACGGTATTGTAGGGCTCTGCTGCTTTCTGCTCGCTGCTGTCGTAGGGAAAATTATTGAAGTTACTATATTGATCATTCGAGTCGTACATCATAAATGCCTCTCTTTCTCTTGCTTTCTGTTTCTATGTTGCCAGTATAGAAAAAAGCTGTGAACGAATTGTGTTGAGAGACAGAGAAAAGTGTGAACAATGCGCTGGATTGGCAAAAGAAAATGCACAGCTCACGCTGTGCATTTTCTTTCTTCGTTTACTCCTCACCGCTGCCAGCTGCATTCTCGCCAGTGCTCTCAGGGACTGTCGGCTGTACTGTCTCGTGCGTTTCCGCCTCACGCGTTGTAGCCTGCGCGCTGGTTTCAGCTGACATAGTCTCGCGCGCCGCAGAACTCTCTCCGGCTGTGCGGCTGCTCTCTCGGACGCCGCTGCTCTCTGCCTCACTGCTGCTCTCACGCGCAGCGCTGCTGATTCTCGCGCCGGGGCCCGTGATCAAATTGCCACGGGAGTCGGTTGCCTCCGCGCTCGTCCCCCGCGTATTGTCCGTCTCGCTCGCCGTTCCCGACTCGTTCCCCCGTGTGCTCTTAGAATCTGCCGACTCAGATTCACTGCGACTTCGTCTGTTCGTCTCTTCCTCGGCGCCGCTGGTGCGCTTTTTCGGTGCGCTCGTCTCACTATCCTCGTTATATTCGCGCATCTTCGCCTTGTACTTCCGCTCCTCAGCGCGGCCTCGGTAGCGCGCAATGTCAGAGGCAATGTGATTGTCAATCTCCTTCACCTGGTTCGAGACCGTGTACTCTTCGCCGCCAAACAGGAAGGTGTGCAGGTCCTTTACATTCTTCTCGAGCGTATTCGGAATGACGCAGGCGCCCTTGAAGCCCATGTTGATCTCGCGGCGGTCCATCGGGAAACCAATGGTCTCTGCGATGCTGTACTTCTTTACGTTCGTCGCGAGATTCATGCCGTCATCCCAGGTGAGGCTCGTCGCAACCATCGAGAGCAGATTGCCCGCGAGATCCGAGAGTGTGCCCGGATCTGCCTGCTTTGCCTTCTGAACACAGAGTTCCAGAACGCGGCGCTGCCGCTCGGTTCTCGTATAATCATTGTCCATGTAGCGGAGGCGCGCATAGGCGACCGCCTGAATGCCGTCTAAGTGGTTCATGCCCGCGTGCGTGAGCTGTACTGAGCCAATCTTGGTGCCCTTGACTGTCTCCGTGATATAGGAATTGATATACTTGAACTCCGGCTGGGTCAGATCAATGTCCACACCGCCGAGGATATTGATGCCGGTCGCAACTGCCTTCCAGTTAAAGGTCACATAGTCCGTGATATTCAAATCCAGATTCTGGTTCAGCGCCTTGACGGCGAGCTCCGGGCCGCCTACCGCATAGGCCTGATTGATCTTGTTGTAGTTGCCGTTGCCGAGACTCAGGTACGAATCGCGAAACACACTCGCAATGCGAATCTGACCGTTCTCGCGGTTAATGCTGACCACCATAATGACATCG
>CALLVJ010000307.1 GCA_938010625.1 uncultured Stomatobaculum sp.
GGCAAGATTGACTTCACAGACAAGAGCGTCACGGAGAATACGCGTGTCTCCTATCCGATTGATCACATCGAGAAGATTGTGAAGCCAATTTCACACGGCCCGGCAGCGGAAAATGTGATCTTCCTCTCGGCAGATGCGTTTGGCGTGCTTCCGCCGGTCTCAATTCTGACACCGGAGCAGACCAAGTACTACTTCCTGTCCGGTTTTACGGCAAAGCTCGCGGGCACGGAGCGCGGCATCACGGAGCCGACCCCGACCTTCTCGGCTTGCTTTGGCCAGGCCTTTCTCGAGCTGCATCCGACCAAGTATGCAGAAGAGCTCGTGAAGCGCATGGAGAAGAGCGGTGCAAAGGCATATCTCGTAAACACCGGCTGGAACGGCAGCGGCAAGAGAATTTCGATTAAGGACACGAGAGGCATCATCGACGCCATTCTGAATGGCGATGTGCTGAAGGCACCGACGAAGAAAATTCCATTTTTTGACTTTGAAGTTCCGACAGAGCTTCCAGGGGTAGATCCGACCATTCTGGATCCGAGGGATACCTATGCAGACAGCAAGACCTGGAATGAGAAAGCCAGAGACCTCGCAGAGCGCTTCATCAGGAACTTTACAAAGTATGAAGGCAATGCGGCGGGCAAGGCGCTGGTTGCAGCTGGCCCGAAGACTGAGGCATAAGCAAATAGACAACAGCGAATCGTGAAAAAAAGTTCAAACCGCCAGCCGTGCAATCGGCTGGAGGGATTTCTTTCTTGATTTAATAAAAGGTTAAGAAAAAGGAAATATAATTACAGGATCTTGTAAAATTCGCGCTCATTTGTAGAATTAAGACAAGATTAAGGTTTTGCTTTGCGAATGGAGGACAACAAATGAGAAAACGAAGGAACTGGTCAAAGCGCCTGCTGGCCGCTGTGCTCAGTGCTGCGATGGTTGCGCTGAACATTTCAGCAGCGGCGCCCGCTTTCGCAGCGCCATCCGCAGAGGAGTATCGGGAGGACGCAGAACTCATCAATGATCTTGTGCTCTCGAAGCCCCTGCAGCAGAAGCTAGAGGGGAAGGCGACTTCCTCGGATGCGGCGGCGAAGACAGAGAAAACAGCTGATTTGCTCGCAGGCTCCGCGCGCTGGGGCACGCCCTCGAATGCGGCGAAGGTGCTGCACACGCAGCTCGACGGCGTTGAGATTGAAGTCAGCGCACCGGCGGGCGTACTGCCGGAGGGCGCTGCACTGAAAGCGCGGAAGCTCACCGAAGAGGAAGAGAGGGAAGCGCTCGCAAAGATTGCAGACCATGCAGAGGCAACGGGCAAGACTGCGACGGCCCAGTTTCTCTGTGATCTCACCATCTTGAATGCGGCGGGAGAGGCAATTCAGCCCGACAATACAAAGGGCACACTTGCCGTCTCTTTCCATAATATTAGCATTATTTCCGCAGAGAGCTCAGATACTGTTGCAGAGGAGGTACAGAAGACAGAGAACGCTGGCGTGTCTGTCCTTCATATCGACGAAGCGGCGGAAAAGGTCGATACCCTCCGTGAGGGGCTTGATGAGAATCTTCCAGTATTGCAGGCAGCGGCAGAGCATTTCTCGCCATTTGCGGTTGTGAACTATCAAACTGGCAATACGCAGCTTGGCGCTTCCTTTAAGCTTCTGGATTACGACGGAGATGCGACGCGCACCAGTTATAAGCTAAAGGATGTGACAGTTCTCGATGCTGTTGGCAATGGCATTACTTCAATGAACTTCCAGGTTGATGTGGGGCACATTAATGATATGCCGGACAGTGGAACGGCTGTGGGTTCAAAGACATTCAAGAGCTTTACGGATGTCAACCCATCAGGCAGTCATCTCTTTTATCAGTTCATTTTTCCAACGGCGCTCACCGCGGCGGAGGCAAAGGCATTCATTGAACAGCAGATGAAGTTCTATCTGCCGAGTGCGGGTGTGAACCAGCAGCTAAAGATTACGCTCGGCAATGGACAAAACAACTTCCCGACGAATGCGACGATTAAAATTTCGAAGAAGACGATTCCAAATCCGATGCCGGGTGACAGTGCAGAGCACTACTACATGTATGTGGAACCGCAGCCGTCCCGTTTGGTGAGCTGGGCAGAAAGCTATAATACGGCAAAGCAGAGCTTCCTCGATGGCATGCGCGGTTATCTGGTCACCATTACTTCGTCGCAGGAGGATCAGATTTTGGATCAGATCACGACGCCGACGACAGGGGCATGGTCTGGCGGCGCGCGTTTCACCGGCATCAGCGATGCCAATTCGATTCCGAACTGGACTGACAACTTTGCTGCGGGGCGACCGGCGGGCTCTGTCTTTGAAAATCAAAATGTCAATGCCTGCTCGACATCGACAGCTATGACAGCGAGAAGATGGCGCTGGCAGGATGGTCCTGAGAAGGATATTGAATACTACGAGCAGGGAACCGGCGGCGCTGCGCCGAATGGAAATGGTCACGCGCTTAGTAATACTTCTTACGCCGGCGGCAACCCGGCATATGCGCATTTCCGTCCGACCGGAGAGCCAAACTCTGCGACTGGCAGAGGCGCTGGACAGGTGGGATATGAGTGTGTCATGCAGGTACACAATTCTGGCTACTGGAACGATCTGCACAATGTAAGTGAGTATACCGGCGGCGGTCTGGATGTCAAAGGTTTCTATATTGAATTCAGTGGTTACAATAAGACTGGCGACACTGGCAATGACACATCGTCGCTGGTAACCTCGTATACGGCGACAGTGGTTATAGGTGGTCAGACCTATTATTTTAACAACGCGGACGATGCAGTCGCGTATTCACATCAGAATGGCAATGCGCCTGTCACGTTAATTGGCGATACGACGCTCACCCAGAATGTCCCGGCTGGCGTCACGATTGACCTGAACGGCCACACGCTGACGGTGCCATCCGGTCACAATGTCACGAACAGCGGCACAATCAATGTGGGCACAGGCGGCTCGTTTGTGGCACAGGGGACAAACGGCGCGTTCAGCAATGCGGGCAGCGGCGCGGTCAATGTGCCGCTCACGATCACCGTGTTGCCGCGCACCGTGACGGCGACTGAACCTGTGACCTGGGACAGGTCGCATGTGTCGGCCACGGGTCTCATCGGCAACGACCGCGTGATGGGTGTCACTGTGAACTTTGACAACAGCCAGCCGGTCGCAGTGACGACGACGAGCCCTGCGACGCCGCTCGCGCCGACGACCTTTGACAACGGCACGCCGGGCAGCACGGCAATCGGCACGTATACG
>CALLVJ010000308.1 GCA_938010625.1 uncultured Stomatobaculum sp.
TAAATGTCTTGGTGGGAATTTAGGGGATTTTGGGGAATTTTGCAAAGGTCTCAATTAGCGTGCAAATGTGCTTGCAGTGAAAAAATATTGGAAATAATATCAATGCAAGTAATAATTTTTATCAAGAAGGAGATGAGTGTGAAATTTTTAGCTGCTTTGCTGTGGCCGGCCATGTTGCTGCCCATTTTGTCTCATGCCGATAGCGGCATTCAGACGGTCTCTGTTTCTCAAGCATATGCGGATGACGCAACGGGCTGCGGGCAGCTTTATCCTGTAGAGAGCTTCGAGAATTTGTTCAGACAGATGGCCGGCACGCTGCATAGTGCCTGTTTGCTTGATATGCCGCCTGAAGATTTAGCGAAAAAGTGGCAGATTCCCGTGTACCGGCGCTATCTGCGGCTTTCCGGCCGTTTGCGGCCTGACGGAGAAAAACAGGCGGTACTCAGATGGAAAGACAAGGCAGAGCGGCAGAAATGGCTCAAACACAGGCGGCGTAAGCTAAAACGGCCGACCGACGGCTTTACGGTAGTGCATCAGACCGACTACGACGGCAGTACTTTTTTAGAAATCGAAGCAACGCCTGATTATATAAAACGATACCGTTCATTGTTTCCTGATGACCGTTATCCTGATGATTTGCCGAAACCCTATGTTTCATCTCATATCCTAAGCCCGGTCAGCGTATGCTTTAACAATGGAACAGAACAAGTTTTTCCCGGAAGTGCACGGGAATTTCGGCTTTGGCTGTATGCGGCTTCCCATGAATGGCGAGGAAGTTGACAAGGCAGAATTCTGCCGGATGACCGACGCCTTTATCGCTGCAGGCTTTAACTACTTTGACACGGCACACGGCTATATCAAGGGGAAATCAGAGACAGCGATCGCAGACTGTGTGTCATCCCGCTATCCGCGCAAACAGTTCCTTCTGACGGACAAGCTGACCGATGCCTATTTCCAGAAACAGGAGGACATCCGCCCGTTTTTCATGCGGCAGCTTGCCTGGTGCAAGGTCGATTATTTTGACTTTTATCTGATGCACTCCCAGGATAGAAATAATTATCAGAAGTTCAAGCGCTGTATGGCCTATGAGACAGCCTGGCAGTTGAAGCAGGAGGGCTATATCCGCCATCTTGGCCTCTCCTTTCACGACAAGGCAGAAGTGCTGGACAGGATACTCAGCGAGCATCCGGAAATCGAATTCGTACAGATTCAGCTTAACTATCTGGATTACGAGAGCGATACCGTGGAGGGACGCAAGGTCTATGAGGTCTGTGAGAAATACCAGAAGCCTGTTATGGTGATGGAGCCCGTGAAAGGCGGCAGTCTTGTGGATCTGCCGGAAGAGGCAGATCAGATTCTGCGAAACCTGAATGGCGGCAGTAATGCGAGCTATGCGATCCGCTTTGCGGCGAGCTTTCCTCAGATTGCAGTCGTGCTTTCCGGCATGAGCAATCTGGAGCAAATGAAGGACAATCTCTCCGCGATGTGTGACTTTAAGCCGTTTTCGGAGAAGGAGACAGAGGCCGTCCGCAAAGTCTGCGCTGTGTTCGACAGACTGAACTTGATTCCGTGTACCGCCTGTCATTACTGCGTCGAGGAGAGCACATGTCCCAGGGGAATCCGCATTCCAGAGCTTTTCAAGGCGCTCAATGAACATGAGGCCTTTCACAACTGGAACACAGCTTTTTATTATACCAGTGTTCTGACAGGAGACGGACATGGCAAAGCAGCGGATTGTATCCGCTGCGGGAAATGCGAGAAGGTATGTCCGCAGCATCTGGAGATTCGGCAGCTCCTCAGGAAGGTCTCGGCGGTATTCGACAAGCAGTGAGCTTTGTCGTTGATGAATCATCAGAGAATGAGAGAAATGAAATGCAGAAACAAATCAAGAATTTGACGTTGTCGGCAATGTTGCTGGCACTGGGGCTCGTTTTACCCATGGTGACCGGCAACATTCCCCGCGTTGGCAATATGCTTCTCCCAATGCACCTGCCGGTGTTTCTCGGCGGGCTGTTGCTCGGCTGGCAGTATGGACTCATACTTGGCGCGATTTTGCCGCTCATGCGCTCACTTCTCTTTGGGATGCCGCCGCTCTATCCGGTTGCGCTTGCGATGACCTTTGAGCTCGCGGCCTACGGCGCTGTGGCGGGCGCACTCTACCGGCGCTCCCCGTGGAAGTGCATGCGAGCGCTGTACCGCGCACTGCTCTTTGCGATGTTCTCAGGCCGCGCAGTCTGGGGTCTTGCGGAAGTTGCGCTGCTCGGCATGACGGGGAAGGTCTTTACCTGGCAGATGTTCCTCGCGGGGGCGTTCTTTAACGCCATCCCCGGCATTCTCCTACAGCTCATCCTGATTCCGAGTATTATGCTTGCGCTGCACCGAACGGGGATAACCGGTTTGTTTGGCGTCGATGCCGAGGCGCGCGCGGTCAATGGATAATTTTTCGCGTCTTTTTGACTTGCTGGCTGCACATCTGACGGGCGGTTTTCTGCTTGCGCTTGACGGGCGCTGTGCTTCTGGAAAGACAACTCTGGCGGTCAGACTGCAGGACGCTTTGGGCTGCAATGTGATTCACATAGATGATT
>CALLVJ010000309.1 GCA_938010625.1 uncultured Stomatobaculum sp.
GACCGGTGAGCAGGTGGACTATGACAGCGGCGAAAAGGATCTCTTCAATCTGAATGTTGACAGCGCGGCGCGGCGCGAGTATGAAAACGCCCACGGCACGACTGAGGCTGATCCGGACGCCCACCGCGATGTCGATGGCGATGATAACAATGCGGCCAGCGAGAGCAGCGCCTCCGAAGAGAACTCTTCGCTCGAAGAAACTCTCGAGAGCACCGAGAGCTCTTCCTCTGTCACGGCGGCAACCGGTGTGACGGGCATAAACGGCGGTCCGGGTGTGACGCCTCAGCGAAGTCGCGAATCGCACCGCGACAGCGAAGAGACTGTGGTGAACGCGCGGGAAACTGTCTCGCGTGAGACCACGGAGCGCAGCAAAACCCACGCCGAGACCTCTGCGACCGAGACGCAGGCGACTGCGCCGACACCCTCAATCAATGGCCCCGGCAGTCAGCTGCACACGGCGCCCATCGAGACCAACGGTCCCGGCGCAGGCCTCGCTGCCCCCGATAGCGGCGGCCAGGTCATTCCGCGCCCGGGTGTACACTGAAATAGACGATGCTGTCCAAAACAGCAAAACGGCTTCGCACAAAAAACTTTGTGCGAAGCCGTTTTTTATGGATCTGCCCACGCTGTCTCATCGAGTTCATTGCGTATTCCTCTGCTCCGATTTCCAGCAGCTCTACAGTTGATTTGACTGGCCTTGCCTCTCCCTGCCATAGAGTTCCGCGAACATACGGCAGCGGCAGAGCAGATCCTCCGTGAAGGCATTCCGCGGCATGCGCCACTGCCAGTTGCCGCCCGCTGCACTCGGCACATTGATGCGCGCTTCCTTGCCACAGCCGAGATAATCCCACATCGGAATGATCACGGTATCAGCGACACTCGATAGCACAGTGCGAATGCAGTCCCAGTAAAGCTCCTGCTCCGGTGTATGCTCCGAGCCCTGGTAGCGCAACATGTGGAGCCGGATCCACTCATTCTGGCTGCGGATCCACTCCACAAGCGGCGCATTGTCATGCGTTCCCGTATAGGCCACACAGTTTCTCTCATAGCGATGCGGTAGGTAGAGATTCTGATTGTCCGAGTCATAGGCAAATTCCAGTACCTTCATCGGCGGAAATCCGCTCTCCTTTACCATCTGAATCACGCTCTCGGTCATAAAACCGAGATCTTCTGCGATGATGGGCAGCGGCTTGCCGAGCCCTTCTGCAAGCGCGCGGAAGAACTTTACACCGGGACCTG
>CALLVJ010000310.1 GCA_938010625.1 uncultured Stomatobaculum sp.
CTTATCCCAGTAAAAACCAGTTTGATCTACCCCGTACCGAGCAATCAGTGCCTGTCTGCATGCGGGTTCCATCAGTCTTTGATACTTCTTTATAATCTTCTGCTTGTCTGTCCTGCTCAGCATTTCCCTCTCCTTTCCCAGTGTATACCGCTGCAGTCTGCTGGCAAAATACTGCCTGTTCTATCTTCATTCACCTTTGTATCTGATTGCTTCTCGATACTTTAACTCAATAACCGCCTCTCTGCCTTTTTCTAAAAGCTCATTTCGTTCCAGTGAGCGCAACACCATTCACATAGAGCGTATGGCCATTGCCGATGATATTCGCCACATTTCCCGTAAACGAGCTAACATAGCTGTCCCCTGTCAGGGTCCAGGTACTGCTGTCATCCAATGTCAGTGCAACTGTGCCGACTTCCGTCGAAACTGCTTTTCCCTTCGCATTGGAAATCTTGCCGTCAATGGAGCCCTCAAAGCTCGAGCCATTGCTCAGATCCACGGTGAGCTCTGAATCGCTTCCCACTTTGATAGCGCCTGCCAGCGTCTGCTGATTGCCTTTCAGCGTCGCAATATTTTTGCCACCGCTCCAACCATCGGCGCAGACCGAGAGCAGAATGTTCTCAGCATCTTCGTTGACGATTTTAACGCCCGAGAGCGTAATCACGGCATCAGTATTAGTCACATGGAACACATGACCACTCTTGCTGGTCAGACTGCCGCCACTCATTGTAAAGCTGCTGGTACCGCTATTTGCATCACCCGACATGGACTGATAAATCATAATAGAATCCAGAAAAGTCGCATTGCCATTTTTCTGCGTATTGTTCGCAGTCAAATTGCACTTCTCCAGCTTGATCGAATTCAGTCCCTCAATACAGACTCCCTCTGAGAGATTGGAAGTCAATGTCGCATTGGCCACTTCGACATCTGCTGTCGAGTAAATGGCTGGAGAGCCGAGACCGTTCGAGGTATAGGTTCCGCCATCTACAATCACCATTCCGCCGCCTCTGTCCGTGCGAATTGCCGCCGAGGACTGGCCATTGGTCGTGATATCCAGATTGTAAGCCTTGGTTGTGCCGCCGCCCGTTGTCATGATACCACCGGAGCCATCGCCGCTGGTGACAATCTTTGTGTCCTTGATGGTCACATTGGTGCCGTCGCCAGAAGCACCATTCTGTCCGCCGTTGCCGCCATAGCTGAACACACCGTTCGCGCCCTTCGCATCCGAGGTGATGGTTCCTCCCGTAATATTGACTGTCGCGCCACTCTTCGCAAGAACTGCCGCGTTCAGGCCATAAAAATTGCAGTTGTCTCCGCCATCCGAATCACCGGATTTCGTCACGGTGGGATTCTCAATGGTCACTTCATCGGCAGTTGAAATCAGCAGAGCGCTCTGATCGCTCGTGCTGCTCGCATACGTCTTGCCGCTCTGCGTGTCCTTGGCTGAAATTTCCACCGCACCGCTATAGCTAATATTTGCACTGCTGCTGCCCCCAAGTGCGCCTCCCGGCCCGCCCCTTCCATCAGCTGGTGCGCCTCCCGGCG
>CALLVJ010000311.1 GCA_938010625.1 uncultured Stomatobaculum sp.
GTGCATGGCGCGTGCGCTTGGAAAGTCCGTCCACATTGTCCTCAGTGATATGAATGAGGGGATTGACCGCATTCTCGATATGGTGGGCAAGGATGAAGCGTATGACGGGCTCTTTGTCCGCCCCGACGATATTGCGGGCGTCATCTCGCTCACGGCTGTCTGCTGCGCCTCTGTATCCGCGACCCCGTCCGCATCCGCCGCTGCCGCACTCTCCTGGCGCTCTATCTCTTCTCCGCGCTCTTTCACGTCAAATTGAGGCTTTTGATACTGCTGTGCCGCTGGAATGTTATGTTCATCCCGCAGATAGTAGACATGTCCTGTCTTCTGGATAAAAATGCTCTGATCCACATCGACACTCACAACTTGCACGGGATGAAGCGCTGCGCTATAGCAGAGCGAACCGCCCGCATCGCTGCAGTAAATCTGCTGTAAATCTGGACTCACAAAGTTTAGCTGCTGCATGCCGCTGGCCAGCTGCTCTGGCGCACCGCGCTGTTCTCCGGTCTCCGTGAGTGTCAGGGCATACAGATTTCCCTCACCGGTCAAATAGACGGCGGACTGCCTGTCCTCACTCACCCGGAAGTCCAGCACGAGAGTTGCGAGAACCTCTCCCTGCCAGCTTCCACCTGTGCGGCGATGCAGGCAGAGCGCACCTGTTTTGTCCTCACTGAGCAAGGTATCTCCTGACATTGGCTCAAATTTAACAATATCCTCTGCGACGACCTCTGCCTCACTGTCCCAGTTCCGCGCGCATAGCTCTCCCGAAAAAAAGCCATAATTGCCATCCTCTGCATAATTTCTGCAAAAGTAGACCCAGTCCCGGTTTACACCAAAGCGCACATCCATTGTCGGATCGTGACGCCGAAGGAAGCGCTGCACAGTATTGGTCTCGCCTGCGCTGTCAAATCCCGCGATTTTCAGTACTTCTTCCCCCGGAAAATAGGCATAGATTCCGCTCCGGTTGTACCATACCAGCGGATCCTCTGCATGTACTGTCTGTGCTGTCTGCTTTGTCTTCCCGCAAGCTGCCAGGGCTGCCGCTATCAGGCAGACACCGAGCACTGCTGCTGCGAGCTTTCGCACTCTCATCTCACTGCTCCCCCGTCCTCTTTTTTCTGTGCCTCCAGCCACGCCTCTGCATACGCAGAGAGATATGACTTTTCATTGCGCTCTGGTTCTTCCAGCACTGCATCGAGCAGCGCGCGCAGGCAGCTGCCGAGTGCCGGTCCCTTCGGAATCCCGAGCGAAAGAAGATCTGCCCCGCCAAGCGAAAGACCGCGAATTTCCAGACAATCTCCCCTGTCCGAAATCATCTGCTGCAGATCTCGGAGCTCTGCAATCTGCGCTGCCCGCTTCTCTTCCGATTCCGGCGCTTCACCGCTGCCATAGCCTGCTTCCCTGAGGCACAACAGCTCTGTGAAGGCATCGTTTCCGATAGTCGCAAGACACTTCCGGACTTCCACCTCACTTTCCGGCAGCGGTTCGCGCAGCGCGGTGAGCAGAAGTACTGCCCGATCTCTCGTCGCGCGGTCACTCTTTAATTCGCATAGCAGACAGGAGAGCGCCTCCGGTGCGACCTGCTCGCCTGCTGCCGCAAAGCGCAGGGCCTTGCTGCGCGGCAGGCGCCTCGCCCGGCTGTCAAGATGCAGTCCCGGAAAATGCGCTGCGATCTCAGGCGCCAGTCCAGCCACATATAAGAGCTCCAGCTTCTCCGGGTGATCTGAGAGCAGGAGCTTTGAGAGCTCTACAAAAATACGCTCCTTGCTGACCCACTGCAGATTTTCCGCGAGATCCATGAGCGCTGCGAAACTATCCATCTCGATTTCAAAATTCAGCTGTGCGGCAAAGCGCACAGCGCGGAGCATGCGGAGCGCATCCTCGTGAAAGCGCGCGCGCGGATCTCCGACACAGCGGATACAGCCGCGCGAGAGGTCTTCCTGCCCGCCGAACAGATCCACAAGCTCCCCGCGCTCGGAGACTGCCATCGCATTGATTGTAAAGTCCCGGCGTCTGAGATCCTCCTCGAGCGAGGGCGTAAAGCAGATGCTGTCCGGGTGCCGTCCGTCGGAGTAGACGCCATCAATGCGGTAGGTCGTCACCTCATAACCCTCCCCGCCGAGAAGCACTGTCACTGTGCCATGCTGCAGTCCAGTGTCCACTGTGCGCGGAAACAGCGCCTTGACCTCCTCCGGTCTCGCATTGGTCGTGAGATCCCAGTCATCCGGCTCCTTTCCCAAAATACTGTCCCGCACACAGCCGCCGACTGCGTACGCCTGGAAACCCTCAGCCTCCAATTTCTTCAAAATATCTCTCACCGTCTCCGGCAAGCGCATGCGCATCACACCCCTCTCTGCAAAGCCAAAAAGAGAGCTGTCGCGTTTGCCGCGGCAGCCCTCTGCGTTTTAGTATGCAACTCCCCAGTAAACCATTTTTTTCGCGGGTTTTCCGCAGCAGACACAGGTATCTGCCAGCTTTTCCTGGGCGAACGGAACGCAGCGGCTGGTTGCCCCCGTCTTCTCCTTGATCTTGTCCTCGCACGCCTGGTCGCCGCACCACATCGCACGGACGAAACCCGGGCGATTCTTCACAGTCTCCGCAAATTCTTCCATCGTGGTCACGTCGTAAGTGTGTGTGTCGCGGTGCTCTCTGGCTCTCTCATACATTGCTTTTTGAATGGTCTCAAGCAGCTCTTTGACCTCGTCTGCAATGCCATTGAGCGCAGCGGTCACCTTCTCGCCGTTGTCGCGGCGCACCAGCACACAACTGTCCGCCTCGATGTCCTTGGGGCCCAACTCCACACGAAGTGGCACCCCGCGCATCTCGCACTCGGCAAACTTGAAACCCGGGCGGCGATCCGTGTCGTCTAAATTCACACGCACACCAGCCGCTCTGAGTTCTGTCTCGAGCGCCTTGGCCCGCTCCATAACGCCTTCCTTGTGCATCGCGACCGGGACAATCGTGACCTGCACCGGCGCAATGTGCGGCGGCATCTTGAGACCGGAATCATCGCCGTGCACCATGATGAGCGCGCCGATCATCCGGGTCGTCATGCCCCAGGAAGTCTGGTGCATGTACTTGAGGCTGTTGTCTTTGTCCTGAAACTGCATGCCGAAAGCGCGCGCAAAGCCGTCGCCAAAGTTATGGCTCGTGCCGCTCTGCAGCGCCTTGCCGTCGTGCATCAGCGATTCGATTGTATAGGTTGCGACAGCGCCTGCAAACTTCTCCTTGTCTGTCTTCTGTCCGCGCACCACTGGAATGGCGAGCTCCTGCTCACAAAAGTCTGCATAGACATTCAGCATCTGCTCGGTTCTGTCCTGTGCCTCCTCGGCCGTCGCATGCACGGTATGTCCCTCCTGCCAGAGGAACTCGCGGGAGCGGAGGAAGGGCCGCGTGGTCTTCTCCCAGCGCACCACCGAACACCACTGGTTCAAAACCTGCGGCAGATCGCGGTAGGAGTGCACGTGCTTCGCATAGTAATCGCAGAACAAAGTCTCCGAGGTCGGCCGCACGCAGAGGCGCTCCGGCAGGGGCTCAAGGCCGCCCTGGGTGACCCAGGCAACTTCCGGCGCAAAGCCTTCCACATGATCCTTCTCCTTTTCGAGAAGACTCTCGGGAATAAAAAGCGGCATGTAGCAATTCTTTACGCCTGTCGCCTTAAAGCGCTGATCCAGAAGACTCTGGATGCGCTCCCAGATTGCATACCCGGCGGGCTGGATGACCATACAGCCTTTGACACTCGTATAGTCGCAGAGCTCTGCCTTTCGCACAATATCGGTATACCACTGTGCGAAATCCTGTTCCATTGAAGTAATTTCTTTGACCGCTTTCTTTTCCTCTGCCATACTTTCCTCTTTCTGTTATGCCTTTTCCTGCGCTGCCCGGTGGCGGTTCAGCGCACGGTGAATGCGCTCGCTCGGCTGCAGCAGCTCACTCACCGACGTATCGTGGTTCAGACTGTCGATTAACAGCGCAATGTATTTACTCATCTCAACGCTCACATAGTAGGAGCGACTCAAGAGCTCCGGGCTCTGGTAGACCAGATTGGTCGTGAAAATCTTATCAATCATGCCCTCCTCATAATAGCGGTCAAAGCGCGCGAGGCCGTTCGTAAAAAGGCCAAAAGTCGCGCAGACAAAGACCTTCCGCGCGCCGCGGCGCTTCAATTCTCGCGCGACTTCCTGCACGGTCTCGCCAGAGGAGATCATGTCATCCACAACGATGACGTCCTTGCCGGTCACATCCGTCCCGAGAAACTCGTGCGCAATGACGGGATTTCTGCCGCCGACCAGGCGCGTATAATCGCGGCGCTTATAAAACATGCCGACATCCAGTCCCATCATATTAGCGAAGTAAATGGCTCTACCCATGCCGCCTGCATCGGGGCTGATGATCATCATGTGTCCGGAATCTACCTTGAGCTCTGGCTCCGCCTGCAAAAGCGCCTTGATGAACTGATAAATCGGCTGCACCGTCTCAAAGCCCTTTAACGGAATTGCATTCTGCACGCGCGGCTCATGTGCGTCGAAAGTAATGATGTTGTCGACCCCCATGTTGACGAGCTCATGCAGGGCGAGCGCGCAGTCGAGCGACTCTCTGCCGTCTCTATGCGACACGCGGCTCTCATAGAGGAAGGGCATGATCACATTGATGCGGCGGGCCTTGCCCGCCGCTGCTGAGATGATGCGCTTTAGATCTGCAAAGTGATCGTCCGGCGACATGTGGTTGGTCATACCGCAGAGCGAATAGGTGAGGCTGTGGTTGCAGACATCCACCATGAGAAAGAGATCCTTGCCGCGCACTGACTGCAGGATGGTTCCCTTGCCCTCGCCCGTGCCAAAGCGATTGATCTGGCTCTGCACGATGAAAGAGTCTTTCTCATAGCCCATAAACGCAAGCGTGTCCTTATGCTCGCTCTGACGCGCGCTTCTCCAGCGCACCAGATAGGCATCGACCTTTTTCCCGAGTTCCTCGCAGCTCTTCAATGGCACCAGCCCAAGTGGTCCCACCGGAATGGTCTCAATCTCTTTGTCTTCGTTCGACATCTGTTCTGCTCCTTTTTCTTCGATGATTCGAAAAATTATTGCTTGCGCTTTTTGGCGCGGATATCGCTTCCGTAGAAGGGAAGTATATCATATTCGCCCAGGATGCGCGATGTGCTTCTCTCGGTATATTGCATTTTTAATTGCTTCGGATCCAAATTCGTGGAAATCAGCGTTCCGAGCTTTGTGATGAGGCGTTCATTTAAGAGTGTAAAAAAGGCAGAAGTCGTAAACGCATTGCTGAACTCTGTCCCGAGGTCGTCTATGATCAGAAAATCACAGCCATAGACATATTCCCGGAATTCTCTCTCCTCCCGCGCCTTCATCTTTTCCTCATCGCTCTCTGCGCGCTGCCGCCACTGGGTTGCCGCGAGCAGAGAAAATAATTCCTCCGCGCTGAGGTAAACGACTGTTTTGCCGCGCGCTAAGAGCTCTCCTGCGATACAGTGTGAGAGAAAGGTCTTGCCGAGTCCCGGTTTTCCGGTAAAGAGAAGATTGCCTTTTTTCTCGTCAAAGTCCCGCAGATAAACCTTGCACTGGGCAAGCACGAGCTGCTCCATGTAGGCGCGCTCGCTCATGTTAAGCCCCGGGACTTTTCGCTCATTGCTGTAGTAGGCGAGCGAAAAATGGTCAAAATTCTCCTCCCGTATGCTCGCCGCTATCCTGCCCTGGCGGCTGAGCCGTGCAATAATTTTTTGCTGGAAGCAGCGGCATTTCCTGCCGTCCACAAAGCCCGTGTCCCCGCAGCTCTCGCAGTGGTAGGGCGGTCGCAGAAAATCATCCGGATAGCCCGCTGCGCGGAGCAGCCCTTGCTTTTTGCTCTCAAGTTCCTCGAGCTCTGCCCGCAGTCCCTGCAGCGCTGTCTTGTCTCCGCCCACTGCTGCGCGGTAGCGCGCCAGCGCGCGATCGGCAATTTCCTGCTCGAGCGCATGATAGCCAGGCAGCGCGCGATTCAGCTCTGCCTTCCGCGTCCGCAGCAGCTGCTGCCTCTCTGCCTGCAGCGCCTCATATTCACGTAAAATGGCATTGTACTCTGTATTGCTGAGTGCCACGCCCTACCTCCTCTCAGGAATCCTGTTCGAGCTTCCGCTTGAGCTGCTGCAACACAAGATCGTTCGGATCTTCCTCCCGCTCCTCGAAATTGTGAAAGCGCGTATCGGTCTTTTTTATGCTGCTCTCTGCCCCCCGCTTCCTGCCCGTCTCTTCCCGCTTCTTATCCTCTTCCGCAATGTCCTGCATATTGTGAACACCCGCGCGGTACCATCTGGTCAGAATGCCATCGGCATAGGGGAAACTCGGTTTGTTGGCGTGACGGAGCGTCCGACTGCATGCCTCCACGACCAATTCCTCGGAAAAGGCATATTCGCGGTACCATTTCTCAATAAATTTTTGTTCTTCGACACCGGGTCCGCGGTCGCGGATGCCAAAGGCCTTTAGAACTGCATAGACTTCTTTGGTATAACTCTGCCCGCGCTGCTCTGCCTCCTCCGGCGTCCGGATGCCGCGCTCATACCAGTCGAGCGCCACCTTTTCAAAATAGCGAAGCGAACTCTTCTTCTTTTCCGCGCAGTACTCACCGAGTTTGATCAGCAGATCCGCCGACATGCCGAGCGTCCCGTAGAGATAGGCGACTGTCTCAGTGTCCGTCTGCGAAAAGGCTCGGCCGAGATAGCGCTGCAGAGCATAACTCAAGCCCGCAAACTCGCTGTCATTCTGCAAGCGTTGAAAATCCACCTTGGATTTATCCGGCAGTTTTGCCGGCAGAAGTTCTGGTTCCTGCTGTCTTACTTCCGGCTCTGGTTCCGGGACGGACTCCGTCAGAGCTGTGTGGAACTCTTCCTCTGCCTCCCTGCGCTCGCTCTGCTCAATATCGCCCGCAATCAGCCCTTCCCGCTGCCATCTCAGCAGCGCGCGCTTTACATCACCCTCGGTGAGCTCCAGGCTGTCCGCGATCCGGGCTTCTGTTACTTCCTCCCCCCGATGGCGCAGGAGATAGAGATAAACCTTGACATATGCGCCGTTTACCGAGGGCATATAGCGGTCGATAAATTCGTTTGAGACGACGGTGACGCCGGGCGCTGCTTCGCCCTGAAAAATAATTTTCATCTCATCCTCCTTTTCTACTGCTCATCTTAACATAAAGTATCCCCGAGAACTTCACATCTTTTTCCACAATTTATCCACAAGGCTGTGGAAAAGCCGGTGTGCTGTTTCGCACACCGGCTTATTTCGCGCCCTGGCAGGCCTCATGATTTCACATTGACTGTTTTTGCCCGGTCTAAAAGTTCTTCTCCGACCTTAAATATATCGCCCGCGCCCATCGTGAGCACGAGGTCGCCGGGCGCAATGACCGCATCCAGATACTCCTCAATTTCCCGAAAACTGCCAAAATACTGCGCCTTGCCCGGCTGATCGGCGTTGATCGCCGCTTCGACATCGCGCGAACTGACGCCGAGCGTATCCGTCTCCCGCGCCGCATAAATATCTGCGAGCAGCACATGGTCTGCACCCTCGAGCGCCTTGCCAAATTCCGGAAGCAGCGCCTTGGTTCTCGTGTACGTGTGCGGCTGGAACACGCACCAGAGCGTCCTGTGCGGATATTTCTGCGCGGCTTTTAAGGTCGCCGCAATTTCCTGCGGGTGATGCGCATAATCGTCCACGACGATCGCGCCCCGGTACTCGCCTTTTTTCTCAAAGCGGCGCTCTGCACCGCGGTATGCCTCAAGCCCCTCGCATATGGTCTCCGGGGAGATGCCAAGCAGGCGGCAGGCCGCAAATGCCGCGAGCGCATTGTAGACATTGTGTTCACCCGGCACATGGAGCTGAATGCGCGATTCCATTTTGCCGCGCTCCACCGGCGTAAATGCCGCATTGCCGCAGCCATCATAGCGGATTTCCTCCGGATAAAAATCGGCTTCGGGTGTTCCGACGGTCACAACTCTTCCCGGAAAATTGCCGACAATGTCCTGATAGGCTCGGATGCGATTGTCAATCACGAGGCTGCCATTCTCCGGCATGCGCTGCACAAAGCGGTGAAAAGAATGGCGAATATCGTCGAGATCCCGGAAAAAATCCAGGTGATCTGCCTCAATGTTCAAAATAATCTCTAGGGTCGGATAAAAAGACAGGAAACTGTTCGTGTATTCACAGGCCTCGAGCAAAAAAGTGTCGCTGCCGCCGACCCGGATATTTCCGCCGATGGCGTCAAGATTCCCGCCGAGTGAAATGGTCGGATCCTTCCTGGCCGCGAGCAGAATGTGAGCAAGCATGGATGTAGTCGTGGTCTTTCCGTGCGTGCCGCTGACCGCGATGCTCTCCCCATAGCAGCGCATCAGCTGCCCGAGGAGTTCAGCGCGGCTCAGCATCGGAATGCCCTGCCGCTCTGCCTCCTGAAACTCCGGATTGTCCGGGTGAATGGCCGCCGTATAAATCACATAGTCAACCGGACTGCGGAGATTTTCCGCCCGCTGCCCAATATAGATCTGTATGCCCTGCGTTCTGAGATGTGCTGTAAACTCGCTCTCCTTTGCGTCACTGCCGCTCACAGCAAAGCCCTCCCTCCGGAGAATTTCCGCGAGACCGCTCATGCTGACGCCGCCGATGCCAATAAAATAAATCCGGCAGGGCTTTTTGAAATCAATACTGACTGTATCCATTCTGTCTCTCCTCAACCAAATCCACTCTGTCAATCGCGCTTAGCCCAGATTGCCCTCCGGAAAGAGCCCGCTGCCATAGCGAAGCAGCGCGAGGCGGAGCATATTTCCCAAAATCCCGACCGCGATGATCTCACCAATTCCGACCGTCAGCATAAAGAACGGCAGGAAGCCCTCGATTCCATAGCCATAGCGCAACACAAAGGGAATGATCAGCGCATTGCAAAGAATCGGCGGAAGGGCGGCGAGACAGCCTTTGTCGCGGAAGCGGTAAGTGCCGTAGGCGCCGAGCAGCGTCGCAAGACTTCCAAAAATCACATCGAGCGCGGTAGCGCCGGACAGGAAGTTTGCGAGGAAGCAGCCTACAAAGAGCCCGGGTACGGCCGCAACCGTGAAAACCGGCAAGATACAGAGCGCTTCCGAAATGCGGAACTGCACCGCGCCAAAGCTGATGGGCTTCGTGACATAGGTCAGTGCAGCGTAGACTGCGGCGAGGAGCGCGGCATTCA
>CALLVJ010000312.1 GCA_938010625.1 uncultured Stomatobaculum sp.
TTCTTTGTCAGAGCATTTCCTTCCATTTTGCCTTTTATGTGATAATCACTTTATTATACGTCTCGCCAAGGAACAAGTCAAACCTTGCCACGCTGTAACAGCTCTGTTAAAATAACTATAGATTGCATTAAACAAAGTAATATATAACATCTCTTACACCTTTTCTTCCCGATTTAGATTCCCTTTTTCCCATTTTTCATGTAAATCGGTCTGCTTTTGCAAGTCCTCCATCCCTCTTCCAAATCGGTCTCTCTTCTATAAACACGCTGTTTTTGTTCCCGCAGCCATCCCTTCTCTCTTCTTCGATCACACAGGAGTATATAATGCTAAAGAAAATTTATGGTGCAGCTCTCATTGGAACCAAAGGGATTCTGATTCGATGTGAAGCAGATGTCGAACAGGGGTTTCCGACCATCACTTTTATTGGTTCGCTCGCAGCCTCTGTCCGCGAAGCTGCCGATCGCGTCCGCACGGCACTCGGGAACAGCGGTTTCTATCTGGAACCCCGCCGTGTGACCTTGAACTTAAGTCCGGCAGAACTCAGGAAGGAAGGCTGTGCCTATGATCTACCCATTGCAGTCTCTCTTCTGGCAGCATACGGCAAACTGCCAGAAAAACTTCTGTCTGACACCTTATTTGCCGGAGAGCTTTCTCTCAGCGGTGAAATTCTTCCGGTTCGGGGTGTGCTCTCGATGGTGCGCTGTGCTGCGGCTGCAGGCTTAAAACGCTGTTTTTTGCCGCTCGAAAATCTGCGGGAGGGCAGTGTCATTGGCGGCATTGATTGTTTTGGAGTGTCGACCCTAGAAGAGATGGTTGCTTTGCTTCGGGGACAGACGCCCTTGCCACATCCGGCTGTTTTTCGGGAAGAGGAGCTCCCCGGCGAAGAGACACCTGATTTTTCGGATCTCGCAGGACAGGAGCTTGTGAAGCGAGCCACACTGCTCGCAGCCGGCGGGCGCCATAATATTTTATACATTGGTCCTGCCGGCACAGGCAAGAGCATGATTGCCTCTCGTCTGCCCTACATTCTCCCCGCAATGAGTCGGGAAGAGCGGCTCAGTGTCTCTGAAATTTACAGCATCAGCGGTCTCCTGCCACCGGACAGACCACTGATGACCAGGCGCCCCTACCGCTCTCCGCACCATACGGTGACGGGGCTTGCCTTATCTGGCGGCGGTCAAAAACCGCGCCCGGGGGAAATCAGTCTTGCCCATGAAGGCGTTCTTTTCCTCGATGAGCTGCCGGAATACCATGCAGCGACGCTCGAAGTGCTGCGGCAGCCCCTCGAAGAACATCTTGTCCACATTGCGCGTGTCAGCGGCAATTATACCTTTCCCGCCAATTTTCAGCTGGTCTGTGCGATGAATCCCTGCAAATGCGGATTCTGGCCGGATCGAAATCGCTGCCGTTGCACAGAAGCCCAGGTCAGAACCTATCTGAGTCACATTTCAAAGCCGCTTCTTGACCGCATTGATCTCTGTGCTGAGACAGAGGCTGTTCCCTTCTCTGCACTTCAGCGGAAAAAACGTCCCAAGGAAAATCCAGTCATGCAGCGCGCCGTGGAGCGCGTCCGCGATATTCAGGAGCGCCGCTTCCAGGGGAGCGGTATTCGCTTCAACGCCGAGATGTCTCCCGCGCAGATTGAAGCCTACTGTGCCCTCTGCCCGGAAGATTCTGCCTTTCTGGAAGCCCTTTATAACACAGGTGCCATGTCGGCGCGCGCGCTCCATAAGCTTCTGAAAGTCGCCAGGACAGCAGCTGATTTTGACGGCGCAGCGGACATTCAGCGCGCACATCTTGCCGAGGCCCTCGCCTACCGCTCGCCGGAAGAAAAATACTGGGGAAGCATCTCTAAACTGGCGCGCCAATCCATCCGCTATCCGCATTCTAAGAGGCAGCGCTGAGATGAAACTGCGGGCGCTTTACCTCTATCTCTCCTGTGAACTCCGTCTGACCAGGGCAGAAGTGCGAAAACTTCCTGGGGATATCCGCTGCCTCGAAGATCTGCTGACTTTGACAGACAGTTTTTTGGACACGCTGCCACCTGGACTACAGCGAAAACTGGAACAGCTTCCTGCGACAGCAGCGCAGTTCTCCGCTGTGTTGCAACAGCTGGAAGAAGCGCTGCGCCTTCGGCATATCCGCTTTCTGACAGCACAGGATGCGGACTGGCCGGAGCGCTTTTCCTCGCTGGAAGATCCTCCGCTCTGGCTGTATCTCAGAGGACAGCTTCCCACTGAACGTACGCCGACTGTCTCCATCATAGGCAGTCGCAGCGCGAGCTCCTACGGCCTCCGCATGGCGGATTTCATCGCCTCGGAACTCGCCGCAAAGGGCGTCGCGATTGTGAGCGGCCTCGCAGCTGGCATTGACAGCCGCGCAGAGGAGGCAGCACTGGAAGCCGGCGGAAACAGCTTTGCCGTGCTTGGCTGCGGCGTCAATATCTGTTATCCCAAAGAAAACTACGCGCTCTTTTCGAAACTCTGCGGGAACGGAAATGGAATACTGAGCGAATTTCCTCCGGATACCGTGTCCCGCGCCTGGCATTTTCCGGACAGGAACCGCCTGATTGCGGCACTCGGCGACTGCCTCTGTGTCCTTGAGGCGCGCGAACAGCAGAGCGGCAGTTCCATTACTGTCGGCGCGGCCCTGGAACAGGGAAAAGAAATCTTCTGTCTGCCAGGGCGCATCACAGATCCCTTGAGCCGCGGCTGTCATGTCTTTATTCAGAATGGCGCCAATCTCCTGCAAAGTCCGCAGGACATTCTCGACTACCTGGGGCTCAGGCGCCGCTGTATGCTGACGCCTCGGATCCGCGCACTCGACTCGCTGAGTCCGGAGGAACAGAAACTGTATCAACTGATTCGGGAGGAAGCCTGCTTTCTAAACCGCCTGTTGCAGCGAAGCGGCTACGACATTGGCACTGTGATGCGCTGTCTGTTAAAATTAGAGCTCGAAGGCTATATTGAACAGCTCTCAGCAAATTACTACAGTGTCTGCTGACAAAAAGAGCCGTCGCCCCACAGACCAATTCTGTGAAGCGACGGCTCTCGGTTTGTATTAGCGCAGTTCGCCTTTCTTCCGAATCGTGAGCCCCGTATCCTCATAGCCGTTCGGATTGTTCTTCTGCCATCTCCAGGAATCGCGGCACATCTCTTCGAGCGTCTTTTCTGCCTTCCAGCCGAGCTCCCGCTCTGCCTTGGCAGGATCTGCATAGCAGGCGGGTACGTCGCCCGCGCGGCGCTCCTTGAAGACATAGTTGATTTTGAGATCATTGGCTTTCTCAAAAGCCGTGATGACATCCAGGACCGAATAGCCGATGCCTGTGCCGAGGTTATAGATTCTTACTTCGGGCACCTCTTTGACCATTTTTTCGAGTGCTTTGACATGGCCCTTTGCGAGATCCACGACATGAATATAGTCGCGGATACAGGTGCCGTCCTTGGTCTCATAGTCATTGCCAAAAACGCCGAGGCAGACCAGCTTTCCAATCGCGACCTGGGTGATATAGGGCAGAAGGTTATTCGGGACGCCCTTCGGGTTCTCACCCATGCGTCCAGACTCGTGTGCGCCAATCGGATTGAAGTAGCGGAGCAGCATGACATTCCAGTCAGCATCTGCCGTATGCAAATCGGTCAGAATCTGCTCGAGCATCGCCTTGGTTCTGCCGTAGGGATTCGTGACCTCGCCTTTCGGGCACTCCTCGGTAATCGGAACAAAAGCGGGATTGCCATAGACGGTTGCACTGGAGGAGAAGACAATATTTTTGACGCCGTGTTTCCGCATGCACTCACACAGCACCAGAGTGCCTGTAATATTGTTGTGATAATACTCAAGTGGCTTATAGACGGACTCCCCGACAGCCTTTAAGCCTGCGAAGTGAATCACCGCCTGAATATCCTCTTTCTCAAAGACCTGATTCAGCTTCTTCTGATCCAGAATATCCAGCTCATAAAAGCGCAACTTTTTACCGGTGATTTCCATCACGCGGTTCAGCGCCTCTTTGCTGGAGTTGACGAGATTGTCGACAACGACAACCTCATAGCCCGCATTCAAAAGCTCCACACAGGTATGGCTGCCGATAAAGCCGGCGCCTCCGGTCACCAAAACTGTCATAACAAACTGCTCCTCTCAAAATAAATTTTTTGTGTTGATGTTCTGCTTCTCAGTGGTGGAAGAGACGAATACCCGTAAATGCCATCGCAATGCCATAGCGATTACAGGTCTCAATCACCTGGTCATCGCGGATGGAACCGCCCGGCTCCGCGATATAAGAGACGCCGCTCTTTCTCGCCCGCTCAATGTTGTCGCCAAAGGGGAAGAAAGCGTCTGAGGCGAGGGAGACGCCGTGCAGCCCATCGAGCCACGCGCGCTTCTCTTCCCGCGTAAACGGCTCCGGTTTGACCGTGAATACGCGCTCCCAGCTGCCCTCCCGGAGTAAATCCTCACTCTCCTCGCCGATATAGACATCAATCGCATTGTCGCGGTCTGCACGCTTCACATTCGCGCGGAACGGAAGGTTCAGAACCTTTGGCGCCTGGCGGAGGTACCAGTTGTCTGCTTTCTGTCCTGCGAGGCGCGTGCAGTGGACGCGGGACTGCTGACCGGCGCCAATGCCGATGGCCTGCCCATCTAGTGCATAGCAGACCGAATTGCTCTGGGTATACTTGAGCGTAATCAGCGCCACAAGAAGATCTGTCTTTGCGGCTTCCGGAATCTCCTTCGCCTCCGTCACGACATTTTGAAGCAGTTCTCTTGTGAGCGGCAGTTCATTTCTACCCTGCTCAAAGCTGATCCCATACACCTGCTTGACCTCGGTCGCCGCCGGATGATAGGCAGGATCAATCTGAATCACCGCATATTTGCCATTCTTTTTTTCACGCAGCAGTGCCAGCGCCTCGTCGGTATAGCCGGGGGCAATCACGCCGTCAGAGACTTCTCTCTTGATAAGGCGCGCGGTATCGAGGTCACAGATATCCGAGAGCGCAATGAAGTCTCCAAAACTTGACATGCGGTCAGCGCCGCGGGCTCTCGCATAGGCACAGGCAAGCGGACTGAGCTTTCCCGCATCCTCGACCCAGTAAATCTTTTTCAATATGTCAGAGAGCGGACGGCCACAGGCCGCACCAGCCGGCGATACATGCTTAAATGAGGTGGCAGATGGAAGACCAGTTACCTCTTTCAGCTCGCGCACCAGTTGCCAGCCATTCAAGGCATCCAGAAAGTTAATATAACCCGGCGTGCCTGAGAGAACCTTGACCGGGAGTTCCTGCCCGTCCTGCATAAAAATACGGGCAGGTTTCTGATTCGGGTTACAGCCATATTTCAGGGCGAGTTCGCTCATTTGATACCTCCCGTGCCTTTCTCATGCCGATTGATCAGAATATCTTTGACAGCGCCACTCGCGAGATTTGTCTCGCAGACATAGAGCGAAATCTTATTGTCCGGATGCAGGGCTTCCCAGAGCTGTTCAGCGAAGGGCTCAAGGTCATCCTCCATGGCGACACACCTTGGCTCTCCCTCAAAGCTGAGAAGCGGATTGCCGTCTCCGACATAGGTGTGAATGAAATGCCCCTCGCCAGGCTGCGGCATTGCATACTGGAAATAGTAGCGCAGACACTGCGCCGGATTCATACAGTCGCTCTTTAAGATGCTGAGTTCATAGGAGAAGTGCTGCGCAGCAAAGGTGAGGACACCGGAAATGCGCGGCGTATAGTTCGGCGCATCCGGTTCAAATTCTCTCACGGAAAGCGCTTCCGCGAGACTCTTTCCGTCCTGAAATCCCGCATAAATCGTATCTGTCTGGTCGCCATTGCTGACAATCAGTCGATTCTCAAAGCGCCGCACCGGTGCATAGAGAATCAGCGACGGGTCAGAGAGTTTTGCCGGATCAAAGGCTTCTGTCCGGATTCCATCCACAGTGCGAGAAAAAATCCGGTTCCTCGAATTTTCACTCCGCCCCATGATGAAATAGACGAGCAAGGCCTTGCTTCCGTCTTTGCTTCTTCCGAGGACTATGCCTCTGCCCGGGTACTGATTTTCCCGGAGCTCCTCATACAAGGAACTTTTTCCCATGAAAAGGTCTCCTTCCTGTCTGCCGCTCAGTTTCGTCTGTATCATAACACCCCCCGCAATTTCCTTCAAGAATTGCGCGCGGGACGTGGACATTTTAGAGGCTGTATTCTATGATTGGGAACGACACTATACCGTTTCTCCCGGAAGGAGGCTTGTCAGGTTATGAGACATATGCTGAAACCCTTGGATTTTTCCGTTGAGGAGACTGCCGAATTGCTCTCTCTCGCCGGACGCATCGAAAAAAATCGCGCCGCTTACGCAAAGGTGATGGCGGGAAAGAAACTCGCAACACTTTTCTATGAGCCAAGCACCAGAACACGTCTCTCCTTTGAAGCGGCGATGCTGAATCTGGGCGGCTCTGTTCTCGGCTTCCAGTCCGCCGATGCGAGTTCTGCGAGCAAAGGAGAGAGCGTCGCCGATACCGTCCGCGTCGTCTCCTGTTATGCAGACATTATTGCCATGCGCCATCCGAAAGAAGGCGCACCGATGGTTGCCAGTGAATTTTCCCGTGTGCCCATTATCAACGCGGGCGATGGCGGCCACCAGCATCCCACCCAGACGCTGACGGACCTCATGACCATTCAGTCCCTGACGGGTCGGCTGGATCATATGACAGTCGGGCTCTGTGGCGATTTGAAATTTGGACGCACGGTTCATTCGCTGATCAGTTCCCTGATTCGCTATCCGGGCATTCGCTTTGTGCTGATCTCGCCGCCCGAGCTCCGAATTCCAGGGTATATCCGGGAAGATGTGCTCGAGAAAAATCAGATTCCGTTCACCGAGGTCGATAGTCTGGAAGAATCCATGCCGGCTCTCGACATTCTCTATATGACGCGTGTGCAGAAAGAGCGTTTTTTCAACGAAGAGGACTATATCCGCCTGAAAGACAGTTATATCCTGACGGAAGAAAAGCTGAAAAATGCCAAGAAGGATATGTTCATTCTGCATCCGCTGCCGCGTGTCAATGAAATTGCTGTCGAGGTGGACAATGATCCCCGCGCAGCTTATTTCAGGCAGGTACAATACGGCGTCTATGTCCGCATGGCACTCATCATGACACTTTTGGAGGTGAAAGAGACATGTTAAACATCAGCGGCCTCTCGGAGGGGATTGTTCTGGATCACATCAAGGCAGGCAAGAGCCTCGACATCTACTACCAACTCGGCTTAAACAAGCTGGATTCCCAGATTGCCATCATCAAAAATGCGCACTCCAAGAAGATGGGACGAAAAGACATTATTAAGGTCGAGGGAGATGTGTTAGACCGCATTGATCTCGATATCCTCGGCTATATTGACCACAGTATTACGGTCAACATCATCCGTGACAGTAAGATTGTCGAAAAACGTGTACTTAGGCTGCCGAAGCAAATCACCAATGTGATTCACTGCAAAAATCCGCGCTGCATTACCTCGATTGAGCAGGAGCTCCCACATATCTTCTATCTCTCTGACCCAGAGCGGGAAATTTACCGCTGCCGCTACTGTGATGAGCGCTACACGGACCAGGCGCGCTGACTCCGGATATCGTTCGGCAATACAACTTGTCATGTCCCGCTTTTTGTTATATACTTCTAATTAGTATAAACTATCAGCTTGTGTCTCAGGAGGTATCATAAGGAGGTATCATAACATGAAGAACTTGGATCGCTATCTTTCCAACCTGATGATTGGAAACATCAAGCTCCACAATCTGCACTGGAATGTGACTGGCCTCACGTTCAAAGCCGTACACGAGTATCTGGAGACTCTCTATGAGGACAGCTTTGAGAAGTATGATGAGATTGCAGAACTCCAAAAACAGCTCGGTCTTCCAGTGCTTGCTTCGGCGAAGGAATATTTGGAGAGCACCAGTTTACAGGAGCTCGGTCATGCTGAATATAGCCCGCGCGAGGCGATTGAGCTCGCAAAGGAGTATATCGAGACGATGCGCGCACTGGCCATGACCATTCGCGAAGAGGCACAGAAGGAAGACTGTTTTGTTGTAAGCAATCTGATGGAGGAACACGTTGCAGGCTATGACAAGCACCTCTGGTTCCTTAGCAATATGCTGAAATAAATAAGTCTGGATAAAAGAACAGAGCGAATACAGAAATGGTATCCGCTCTGTTTTTTGTCTCAGAGAAAGACGAGCGATAAGCCGGGTTATGTCGTGGATGATCATCTATCTAGCTGCGCTGTTGCCAACGCAGTCGAGCAACCTACCCGGACAGTGCTGTCCCGAGAGACAACCCGACGGGCCGCCGATCTGTCCTGTTCGGTCTTGCTTCGGATGGGGTTTACATGTGCCCCGGATGTTACCACCCGGGCGGTGGTCTCTTACACCGCCTTTGCACCCTTACCGGCCTCAAGCCGGCGGTTCTTTTCTGTTGCACTTTCCTGGGAGTTTCCTCCACCGGACGTTATCCGGCATCCTGCCCTTTGAAGCCCGGACTTTCCTCACCTGCAGTCTTTCGTCTCTGCAGCCGCGATCATCTGCCCGTCTTTCGAAGTGCATTATAACACAGTCTCAGGCCTTCGTATACCGGCTATGCACCATAGGTACTGCCGCCGATAAACTCGCGGAGCAGAGAAGTCGATGGAATTTCATCGGCCGGGAAAGTCAGAAAATAGCTCAAAAATTTTAAGAGCCTCTTCGCCTCCAGAAACGAAGGATGCTGCGCCGGAATGCCAAAGAGCAGAGCCTCTGCATAGGGCTTTAATGCCGCTGTCTCATAGGGGAGAGCCGAATTAAATACATCGTCTGCATTCTCCTGATAAGGGAAGATGTAGCGCGTCTCACCTGCGCTGACCGAATCCCAGCGCGCCAGACTCTCGGCCGCACCATTGCCGCGAAGTCTGGCATCCCGCACAATACGGCGCAAAATACGAGCATCGCTCGACGGAATGCGGTTGTGAGAATCCAGATTCAGCTGGGTCAGGCAACTCACATAAATCTTATGCTTCTTCTCCGCGGGGATTGAAAAAGAGAGCGCCTCATTGAGACAGTGGATCCCTTCAATCAGCAAAACGTCCGAGGGTGCACACTGCAAGAAGTTGCCGCTGTAGCGGCGTTCGCCAGAGATAAAATCAAAGCGCAGCAATGCAACGCGCTCTCCGCGAAGCAGTGCATTCAAGTCGCGGTTAAAGCTCGCGACATCCAGAGCGCCCAGGGACTCGAAGTCATAATTGCCCTTTTCATCGCGCGGTGTATCGCTCCTGTTTTTGAAATAATTATCAACTTCAATCGCATGCGGTGTCTTACCAAGCGCGAGCAGCTGTGTCGCCAGACGGCGCGCAAAAGTTGTTTTTCCGGAAGAGCTGGGGCCCGCAATCAAAACGACCCGCACACCCTCGCGTCTGCAGATTTTTTCCGCGAGATCACCGATGCGCTTTTCCATCTGCGCTTCCGCACACAGAATCAGCTCTTTCATCTTTCCGGCGGCTACGCGCGCATTGAGAGCACCGACGGTCTCAATCCCCTGCCGTGAGAGGTTCGCCCGGCTCTCTTCCATTGCCCGGAAAATTTTCTGCGATGGCTGGAAAGCAGCGAGCTGCATCGGAAGCTGCTGTGCGGGCAGACGGAGCACAAAACCGTCTTCGTATGGGCGCAGCGAAAAGTCTGTGAGATAGGAACTGTCCGGCAGCATATAGCCGTAAAAATAATCCTCGTAGCCATCCAGGCGATAGATGTTTACCGAAGAATGTATGCGAAAGCGGAACAATTCTGCCTTGTCCTGCATGCCCCGCGCGGCAAAGAGCCGCACAGCCTCCCGAGTTGGGACACTTCGTTTCTCAATGGGGAGCGCAGCTGTGGACAGTGCACACATCTCTGCCTCCAGGCGCGCAAGCTCTGTCTCACTGACTGCTCTTCTGCCTACAATATGGCAGCGCAGAGCGCCACTCTGTTTGTAATCAATCCAGACAGCGGCGCTCTTTTCTCCGTAGAGCCTGTGATATGCGGC
>CALLVJ010000313.1 GCA_938010625.1 uncultured Stomatobaculum sp.
TGCCTCGGTGTAGGGGCGCTTCTCCGTCGCAAAGATGCTCGCATCGTAGCTGCCCGCCGTCGTATGATACGCGATATGATCGACGATGCGCGTCGCCTTCTGCTCGAGGATGAGCCGCGTCACCGTGCGGATAAACTCCTCGGGATTATAGCGGTAGCCCGCGAACACCTCAGCCTTAATCCCCTGCAGGATCTCCGCCGTCGTCCGCCGCGTGAGCGTCGTCCCCGCCGCGATACGCCCGATGAGATCATACGTCACCGTTGACTCTTGGGCACGTTTCAGCGTACGCGTCCGACTCCTGCCATAGCTAAAACTCGTACCGTCCGCCACCATCGCCGCATCCAGATCCGTCTGCTGCCCGCCATAGGTAATCGTATACTGGAGACGGCTGACACGCAGCTCGACATTGATATGGTCGATCGCCGCCCGCACCAGCTCGCGCGAGTCAAAGGAAACCGTATAGGCGTACTTGTGGTTAATCCTCTTCCAGAGTTCCTGAAACTCTTTCTGATAAAATCGCTCGTTCAGCTTATTCTCCGGTGTCTTCGTCGCCCCCGCATCCGAAATCATCGTGCGCAGCACACTCTCGTCATAGATTGCCTGTACGAGGCGATGGACCCCCTCCGTCATGGGCATGAGAGCCTCAGGCAGAGGATCGAGCGTCCCCGCTGCAAGTGCCGTGCGATAGTCCTCCGTCACATGGTCATCATCGTCGATGTAGTCATGACGCAGGAGGTATTTATAGATGGCACGCGCCTGCGTTTTATCGAGCTGCACCGCCGTACCGTCCGCCGACTGCACCGTCTTCCCCTTGAAATACGCCTCCGTTGCCGCCTTCGGACGCTCGTACAGCTCCGCCTCCATCTGCTTTTGCAGATCGCCGACAAACCCGGCATAACTCTCGCTCGCGATCACCGTCAGCACATTCACCTCGTGCACCGCATCGCCCAGCACCGTCCGATCCATCCGCTGCCCCGACTGATCGACCGCGAGGCGCAGCCCTCTGCCCACCTCCTGCCGCTTTGCCGTCACACTCGCCGCGTGCTTCAGCGTACAGATCTGGAACACATTCGGATTGTCCCAGCCCTCGCGCAGCGCCGAGTGGGAGAAAATCACGCGCGTCGGCTCATCAAACGAAAGCAGCCGCTCCTTATCCTTCAGGATCAGATCATACGCCGAGATATCATCCGACAGATCCGAGCCGCGCCTTGCGCTGCTGTCCACCGCGCGTCCCGTCTTCTTGTCAATGCTGAAATAGCCCGCGTGTACCTTCTCTACAGGCACATCGTCCAGATACTTCATATACGCAGGGTCAAAGAGATCGCGCCGCTCATTCATCACCGCGCGGTACTCCTCCTCGAAGATCCGCCCGTACTCCCCGAGCACGGCATTCCCGTCCGCATCATACTGACGGTACTTCGCCACCTCGTCGATGAAGAACAGCGAGAGCGTCTTGATCCCGCGTGCAAAAAGCCGCTGCTCCTTCTCAAAATGCGAAACAATCGTCTCACGGATCTGCACTCGCCGGAGATCCGCCTCCGATACATCCCCCTGTACATCCCCCGTATGGAGCGTTGTTCCGTTCAGGAAAAGCACCGTCCCCGCAGCGGCATCTAACAAAACGCTATCTTTGATACAATGTGCTTTTCTCGAATATGTGTCTCGACACCCGTAAAAAGGCTTGATTTCAGGGCTTTTGCGGCTTTCAGAGGGCATAAACCGGCCTGCGAATCTGCTCCGATATGCTGTTGCTGTAGCTGTGCTCATTCCGGCTGCGCCTCCTTTCCGAAACCCCTAAAGGGCAATCCTTAAAAAGTATGGGTATCCTTAAATTGTGTAAGGAAACCTTAAAAGGTTTAATTCTCGTGCCTATTCAGACCTCATATACAAATATGAGTCCCTGTCCGGATACTCATACGGGAAGGGAAGCTCGCCCTTTGGAATTCTCCGATAGCCTCGCTTTTCAAAGAAGCTGTGGCAGTTCGTGGCAACAGATGGTGTGTCGAATACAAATGTCCGCAGCCCCTGTTCCTTTGCGAACTCCTGAAGCGTCGCATAGAGCTTTCCGAGAATCCCCTGTTTCCGGTAATCTGCCCTGACAAAGCCCTTTTTCAATACTGCATTTCCATTGCCTTTATTCATCAATGCTAAGGTGCCAATGACCGTATCATCCTCAACAGCCAGCCAAAACTCACCACCATCCTTTTCATAACATATCGGGATGTCCAACAGGTCAGGCTGCTCCTCAAGTGAGAGATTGATCTTTGCTTCGTTATTCTGGATGTCCAGAATCAGGTCGATGATCTGCTGTTTATATTTTTCTTGGTATGTGATTATTTGCATTTCAAGATACCAACTCTCTTATATTTGCAGCTCTGACACAGCGAACAGAACTGCCTTCCCGCTGATCTTAATACGTCCGGTTCCTGTCAGCTCGCAGTACAATGTGCCTCCGCGGTTTGACGCTTGATACGCCACAATATCTTTCTTACCGAGCATATGCGACCAGTAATCTGCCACTTGGCAATGTGCCGAGCCGCATACCGGATCTTCTGCAATGCCGCACTTCGGTGCAAAACTTCTGGTTACACAGTCCGTTTCCTTGCCTCTGGCTGTGGCGTTATGTAGCCTTCCGGGAAGCTGCTCGATCAAGGTATGATCCGGCTGCATCTCGCGCACCGTTTCTTCCTTATCAAATACACAGATCAAGTCCATAGCCAGCAGCGCTTTTGACGGACGTGCTCCGAAAGCCTGCTCCATTTCATCGGTCACTGGGATCTCCTGCAGGTCATAAGTCGGAAAGTCCATCTCATAAAGATCTCCCTTTTTAGCGACCGTAAGCTTTCCGCTCATCGTATTGAACTCGACTGTATCAGAGTCCTTGTCGTAATAATTCAGAATGACAAAGGCCGTAGCCAGTGTCGCATGGCCGCAGAGATTGATCTCATCCTTGGGAGTAAACCAGCGCAGATGATATCCTTCCGGCTCCTTTACCACGAAGGCGGTCTCCGAGAGATTATTTTCCAATGCTATATTTTTCATCAGCTGGTCATCCGGCCACGTGTCAAGCACGCAGACTGCTGCCGGATTTCCGCTGAACACCTTATCTGTAAAGGCGTCTACCATATACTGCTTCATCTTTTCATCCCTTTATATACGGCACAATCACATCGTAGAACTTCTTTGTCCAGTCAGCATGGAAGTTTGCCATCTGAAGCCAATCCGTCTCATTCTCGATGCTGACATTATTCAGCTGAATGAACACCTTTGACGACTTAATGTCATCGCCACGGTTCCACTGAAGCGTCGTACCCAGTGCCGATTCGATTTCTGCTTTATGCGTGTACAGGCTGTCAAAGGCGTTCTTGTTTTCCTGCTTATTACCTCTGCCAAATACGACCTCTGCCCGCGCTGCATCATAGTTTGCTACGCAGCACAGATAAAAACCGCCGATTCCAAAGAAGCCATTGATCCAGTTATCCCTTGACGGACTCACATTGGAGAAGGAACCATCCTCACCGTGCGCCTTCTGGATAATCGGAAGCGCGTAAGTCCAGTATTTCCTCCGGAGCTCATGACGGCTACCCGGCTCATCAGCATTGGCTTCATTCTCATCACGCAGGTAGAATACCAAGTCTGCCGGATCTTCATCATAGAGCTTGAACAGGCGACTCAGAACAGAAAGTTTGCTCTGCGTGCTGGTGTTAGTCCACACATAGATGCCATCGCCAATTTCCAGTGATTTTGTAAACGCGTCCGGATTCGTGTTGAAGTGGAGCGCAATATTCTCCTCCTCCGACATTGCCAACTTTGTGATGATAGCCTTGTCCTCAGCATAGAGAATCTGGATAACCTTCTGGAACATCTCCTCCCAGCTCGTTACTGGCTGCTCGGTGTTCTTAAAGGTAAACTTGGCAATCAGACGTCCTGTCAGCTCGCCCTCATCCTCAAGCGTATAAGTATCAAGCTGCTTTTCTTCCGGTTTATATTCTGTGACCGGTGCCGCCCAGATGGTCAGAGCTCTGCCCATGAGATATTCGCTGCGCTCCTCCAGTTCTGCAAGCGTCCACTTATCCTTCTTAGCGATCCAAGTATTCATGCGGATACCGCTATCATCGAAGCCGTTCTGCATGGTTTTCTTTTCAGTGAAAGAGCTATTGCTGTACTTCGAGTTATAGGCAGTCAGCGTAAGGTTTGCCATGCGATGAAGCCACAGCTCATGTATCTGCTCATAATCATCGCCCAGTTCCTTTTGCCATACCGGCGTCAGGTGCTGCGGCATGATATGCTCAATCGAATAAGTGCCATCATCGCAGTGACGATATACATCCTTATCCTCCGAAGTACCAAAATTCTCGAAGCGCTCAAGAATATAAATCTTGTTCTTGCTGTTCATAAGATAAACAGGCCGCTCTGCAAAAGCCGCTTTGAATTCCTCATCATCCGGGAAGCGAGCACGTTCCTTCTTCGATAGAAGGGCATATTTGAGCTTCTCGACATAGTTATCCTCGGTGCCGTCGTACCGGACGATCTCCCTGTGCAGCATAAGAAAAATTTTATTCAGAGCATTTGTCGGCAGGTCGCACATTGTCCTGCGGAACAGATAATTCTCTGTCGTCAAGAAAATCTCTGTCACCCGTGCCAGCGTCAGCTTATTTTCGTTATACAGGCGCAACACCTCAAGGAAGTATGGCCTTGTTACAGTCGTCTCCAGACGGTTCAAGCGGTCGATGCAGGCATCCAGTGCTGCACTGCCGGAATTGCCATCAAGAAGAATCTGGTAGCGCTTCGCATAGGCCAACATCTCAGCGAGCAAAGGCTCGGTGTCGATCTTGCTGAGCTCTACGAAGTCCTTAAAATTGATATAGATTTTCTTCTGCTGCGGGATGGCTTGCTGCTTTACGCTCAGGTAGTCCCGGATAAAGGCGCTCACATCATACTTTGTGCAGACCTCGATCTTGTTCCAGTATTTCTCGTAATATTCCTCCTGCTCCTTGGAAGGCAATCCCATCAGGATAAAGTTCCTGATCTTGTCGCCTTCACTGAGGTCAAGACCGGTTGAGTTCAGGCTCTCAAAAATGAGCTGCGGATTGTCATCTTTATCCAATCGAATGTTGATGATCTCCAGACAACAGATCGCATCATAAAGCTGGTCGATGGTTATTTCCTGCTTCTGAATCCGGTCATAGAAATAATCGTAGTTCACGGTCAGATTGGACTCACGGATGTGCTCCGTCGGATCAGAGAACAGCTTCCCGAAAGCCTTCTGGTCATTCTTGACCGGCTTGAGCTTGATGCGGGTATCCTCCGGTTTCCACTTATCAACGAGGTATTCCTCAAAAATCCTCTGCTTCAGATTGGCGGTCTCAGGCACGATGATGCCCTTATCAATCAGGTTATACATGGCAAGGAACAGCAGCGATACTGTCGTAAGGCGCTGCTGGCCGTCGATGATCAGGAACTCCTCATTGTGGCCGTCCGGATTATATACAGAAACAAGGCTCCCGAAGAAGTGACTCTTTCGATGCCCTTTGACGATCTTTACAAGATCATCATACAGCTGCTTACAGTTCTCGGTCTTCCAGTCATAATTTCTCTGGTACACCGGAATGACAAATCGCTTATCGGAGCCTTCCATGTATTTAACGAATTTGCATTCTGAACCTTTCATGTATCGTTAGTCCTCCTTCTTAGCTCCGTATGGCGCTGGTTCTTCAGCTACCATTGAAACCGGAGGTTCATAATCGAATGAATAGACTTTTCCTTCATCAGCATTCGGTGTCGTCGGCTTCTGGTATGTTGCATTGAAAATCAAATCCAGCAGCCAGTCTCTGAAGGACTGATTGCGACGGCTCCGTGTATCACCCTGATAGGCGGTATAGAGTTCCATGCCACTGGACATGTTGCGGAGAATCGCCTCCCATGTGGCGCGTTCGCTCTCATCGCGGGCATTCTGGATATCTGAGAATTGCATCGCATTTTGATAGCGCTCGTCCTTCTTAACCTCCTCGGCAATCTCCTGAATCTGCTTCTTGATTTTGTCCTCATCCGTCCAGTCACAATTTCCCCAGACATCATGGAACGATTCAAGAATATGCGTAAGCGTATCCATTTCAGGAACCGGTATACCGATGTCTGTCTGAACCGGCACAGGCTTTACCTCTGCATCCTCGTTAGCCAGTGAGATCGACATGGTCTGCTGGGCAACAACTCGATAACTATCAAGGTCAACGCTTTCAATGATTTTCTTATAATCATCATTCTCATCGCCTACCTTCGGGAGCTTCGGCACAAGAAGCGTCAGGAAAATAGACAGCTTTTCCCAGTCCGGAGAGCCATACGGCAGAATGGACGACAGGAAATTATAAGTACGCACAAACCCCTTAGCACTCTTTTTGAACTCCACCTTGTCGTCATATTCCAGAGCCTTAAACAGCTCAACGCATCTGTCGATGATTGGATCAAGCTGCTCCCGGTCGGCATTATTCAAGTAGAGCTCTACAAACGTGTTCACATCATCATCGGTATAAACCTGCATAGGCTCCATGTTGTCAATCAGGTCATTTAGCTTGTTAGCATCCGTCTCACCGGAAAGCACCGTGGTCTTATAGTATCGCTCGAAGGACTTCTGGATATCTGCCGGATTATTGATGAAATCCAACACGAATGTATCCGTCTTATACGGAGCGCAGCGATTCAATCGAGACAGCGTCTGCACTGCCTTGATGTCAAACAGCTTCTTGTCTACGTACATCGTCTGCAGAAGCGGCTCATCATAGCCGGTCTGGAATTTGTCTGCCACAACCAGAATACGATACGGGTCTTTGCGGAACTCCTTCTCAATCTTTGTGCTCGGAAATCCGTTGATCTTTGCCTCGGTGTAAGTTTCACCGTTATAGCGAGCTTCACCGGAGAAAGCGATCATCGGCTTATACTGGCTCTTGCGCTCCTCCAGTTCCTTCTTGATGGCAAAGTAATATTCAATCGCCCTCTGGATTTGATGAGTGACAACCATTGCACGAGCTTTGCCCTTGATCTTCATCCGGACGTTGTTGTAGAAATGCTCTACAATGATACCAGCCTTTTCCTCTATGGCGTGAGGATCACTTTCCACATAAGATCGCAGGATTTTATTCGCTCTCTTCTTATCAAAGAGCGGATCATCACTTACAGTTTTTATCAGGTGATAGTAGCTCTGATACGGTGTGTAATATTTCAGGACATCAAGAATAAACTTCTCCTCGATTGCCTGCTTCATCGTATACACATCATGAGGCTTAGCCTTTTTGGTTCCGTCCTCATTTAAGACAGGATTACCATTTTCATCGGTTATGATTTCGCCGAACATTTCAAGCGTTTTATTCTTAGGTGTGGCAGTAAAAGCAAAATAGCTCGCATTCTTGGCCATTTTCTTACCTTCGATGATAGAATTGATCTTATCTTCAAATTCATCGTCATCCGAATAAACATTGCCAGAAATGACTATATTCATCTTTGCGGCAAGGCTACCATTCTGGCTCGAATGTGCCTCGTCGATGATGATTGCGAAGGTACGGTTCTTGTATGCCGTAGATATGTCGTTCAGAATGAACTGGAACTTATGGACGATGGTAATGATGATCTTCTTGCCCTCGTCCAGCAGGGTATGCAAATCAGACGCAGACTTTGCCCATCCCACAGTAGAGGACACCTGCGTGAATTGCTTTATTGTATTCTTGATCTGCTTATCGAGGTTGATACGGTCGGTAACCACAATAACAGTATCAAAGATATTCTTGCCGCCGTTTTGAAGCGTAACGAGCTGATGGGCGAGCCAAGCTATGGAGTTAGACTTTCCGCTACCCGCGCTATGCTGAATAAGGTAACGCTGCCCAGCACCGTCCTTCTTGGCGCGGCCGAGGAGCATCGTCACCGCCTTCAGCTGGTGGTACCTTGGGAATATCTGCTTGTAGGAGGTCTTTCCGGTATCCTCGTCCTTATCCGCAACAATCTGAACATAGTTCTCCAGAATCTTAGAGAACTCTCTCTTCATCAGGATGTCCTTCCAAAGGTAATCCGTCTTGATCCCATTCGGATTCGGAGGATTGCCTGCACCGTCCTCGAAGCCCTTGTTGAAGGGCATAAAATATGAATCGTCCTTCTTAAGCTCCGTACACATCATGATTTCGTTATCATCAACAGCAAAATGCACGATGCAGCGCTTAAAGCTGAACAGCTTCTCCGCAGGGTCTCTATCTGTTTTATACTGTTTTACCGCATCAGCGGTATTCTGCAGTGTGAACTGATTCTTCAGCTCCATAGTAATGACCGGGAGACCGTTCAGGAAAATGCAGAGGTCAAGTGCAAGGCGACCATATTCCTTGGAATACTGCAGCTGACGAGTCACACTAAAAATATTCTCGTCATACAGCTCCTGCGCCCGCTGGTTTCCCTTGCTGGGAAGTACCTGATAGAACTCCAGCGTCTTATTTTTATATTTGAAACCTTTTCTGAGTATCTCAATAACACCTTGGTCGGACAGCTTCCGACTAAGTCTCTCCAGAAACTTTTTCTTTTCTGCCGGTGTATCGAGTATACGCAGCTCCGCTAAATCTCGTGGCTGTGTGCTTTGCAAATAGCGAAACAAACGCTCCTCATCAATCGCATACTCCTGATTGTAGTCAGCGTTCGTCCCTTGCTCATAACCGTTTTCGTTAACAAGCCAGTTAACGATGAGAGTCTCGAAGCCATTCTCCTTAGTGTTACTTGGCATTATTCATCGACCTCCTCGTCTACAGTCTCAACTTCTTCTGAGTCATCGTCTTCCGATATATCGTCATTAATATCGGAAATTTCGGTTTCATATTCAGGTATCTCAATATCTCGCACGTCAACTTTTCCTGTTACGACATCAGAAATCGTCCTTACCCGTAGTTCCTGAATATAGGCAATTTCATCGTTCAGGTTATCTATCAGCTTTTCTATCTTTTCCTGCTCAGAATAGCAGTAATCAACAATGGCCTGCTGTTCGTCCAGCGGAGGAAGCGGAATTGTCATCCTTCGAATATCTGCATATCCTATACTCTGACGAACGCCTCCTCCCATTCCATAGAACACCTTACTCACATCATAGGCATGGAGCATCAGATATAAATACTCAGGCAAAATGTTGTCACGCGGTTTCAAGCATGTATAAGCTGAAGTTATTATTCCTGTTTCTGTGGCAAGCCCTACACGCAAACTCTTGTGATCATTCTGCAGATCTGTAAGCCTTAAAATAACGTTGCCATCATTTACGATCTGATAGGTGTCAAATGAAGCAGGGAGTAATCCTCCCTTTGTGTTGATATCCTTGCGTTTAATTTTTCCGTAACTTAACGACAGTAAATTCTGGTGATGAACAGTTTTATTGGGAATTTTCTGTTCTGATGCAATCTGGAACAGCATAAGCTCTTCCCAATGCGCAGGAATCTCCTTAACAAAACTTATCGTGCTCGATTTTTTTCTCACGTCTTCATCAAGCCCAGATGTTATTGCTTTAACAATTATCGAGTGCTTAAGCTCGTTAAGATAATCAATCTCATTTCGAGTCTCCCTGATGAATCGGTGCATTTCGCCTATTTTCCAATTAAGAAAATCCACTATTTTATCTTGTTCGTCTTTAGGCGGCACAGCTAAAATGACCGCTTTCATATAAGGCACATAAATTTGACGCTGTATCGATCCCACGCCTTTGGAGGCAAGTACAAACTGATCTACCACGGCGCTATCTCTTACGAGGTAGTTCATAAATTCCGGATTGAGCACCCTTGGATTTCGCGGCTCCCAAATGTAATAGGCAGGGCTTATAATACCTCTATATTTGGAGACACCGACAGAGCCGCGCCAAGCCTGTTGATTGTTCAGCACAAAATCATCCGGCTCAACAAGCTGGTATTTTGATGTATCATCACTCGGCTTATGAACTTGCTTTCCTGTTGAATCAGAATATCGTATTACTCCTCTATTAAGATAAACAGATAAAAGCTCCTCACCATCATTATTTTGAACAGACTTAAGTCTGTACCATTGCATCAGTTTCTTTTCTTCCCAATGTGCTGGGATTATCCTTTCAAAGGGAGACAAAGATTTTTTATAATCTGTATATTGTTTGATCATCATCTCACCTCTTGTATGATTGAAGCCAACAGCCCGTCAGTGCTCTTATCTACACTTTTTATATCAGCAATAATCTGAGAAGGCTCACGTATCTCAGCTGGCTTATAAAAATATTTTGTAAAAGTCAACTCATACCCAAGCACTGCAGAGTCAATATCAATCCAAGCATCTGGGACGTAAGGTACAATTTCATTCTCAAAGAAAGCCGTCATTCCTCCTTCATATAAGAGCGGAACCTGCTCGCTATCTTTTAATTTCTTATCCTGTTCAAGATTTCCTTTAGCATCCTTGACGGGAACAGCATTCTCATCAATTTCCGTAAAACAATCCCTTAACGCTTTTTTACGCTTCGCTGTAATCTTTATACCTTTAGAAGATGCAGCATCAAGAATCCATTCCATGAAAGCGTTAAAATCGTAAGCTGTATCTGATTTACACTCAGCACGATAGTCTGTGACAAGCGAAATCAGATCTTCATCTTTTATTTCCGTCCTTGTCTTCTCAATCTGGTCATGCGATAAGTTCATCTTTAACCTTAATGGTCTCAGGATGTCAACTGAATAATATCCAAATTCTTCATTCTTAAAGACCTTGCTATAATTAGGATCAGCCTTGTCGTACTTGAGATAGTAGTCAATTATCTGCCTCCGAATATCTGGTGTAATTTCACAATTTTTCTCACCGATATTTTTCCTTAACGTGGACTTTAATGAAGTAGCATCTATCAATTGAACAAAGCCCCTCCTATTAGGAGCCTTGTTATTTGTAATGATCCACAGGTATGTTCCAATCCCGGTGTTGTAAAACATATTTTCCGGTAAGGCTACAATTGCTTCGAGTAAATCATTTTCTATGATATACCTCCGCAAATTACTTACTCCACTTCCTGCACCCCCAGTCGAAATTGACGAGCTGTTATGCACCTCAACAATGCGACTTCCAAGCTCTGTTTTTTGCTTCATTTTACTAATGTTGTTTGCAAGGAAAAGCATCTGAGGATCACCAATATCTGGAATAAGAGAGTACTCCGGATTACCATCATAATCGATGATAAACCGAGGATCAGTAATCTCATCCTTCTTAATATCTCCCCAAGCCTTCAATTCAGCCTTCCACGGAGTTCCGAAGGGCGGATTTGAAAGCATAAAGTCAAACTCATCTTTCTGAAAGCCGTCATTAGAGATGGTGGAGCCGAAGAAGATATTGTTGACCTGCGTGCCCTCACCTTTAAGCAGCATGTCTGCGCAGGCGATGGCATATGTTTCGTCAAAGTTCTCCTGACCGAACAGGTTGATGGAGACCTTCTTGCCACGACGCTCCGCAAGATCCTGAATACAGGACTCGCCGAC
>CALLVJ010000314.1 GCA_938010625.1 uncultured Stomatobaculum sp.
GCGCTTTCCTCCGCACCCGGGCTCTCCGCTCCGTGCAATTCTGTTCGTAAGCTGTCTGTGTTTGGGAAAATCATATCAAAATGGACGTCATTTTTCCATAGTAAGGCGGCAATCTGTCAGTTTTCCCGTCCCTGCCGCGCGCGTTTTCGCCCATAGGCAATGCAGCCAAGCGCCAGAAGCACACAGAGCCCTGCGAGCGCCTGGGAGACCGCAATACCGGTGCCCGGCACCAGCAGCGAGTCCGTGCGAAGTCCCTCAATCCAGGCTCTGCCAAGACCGTAGCCGCCGAGATACAGGAAGAAAATTTCGCCCGCAAAGCGCTTTTTCCTGCGATACCAGAGCAGAAGGAACAGCAGGCAGAGATTCCAGACCGACTCATAGAGAAAAGTCGGATGCACCTGGATATATTCGACGCCATTCACTGTGATCAGGTGCTGCAGCAGTTCGCTGTCAATCATAATCGGATTCACAATATCGCGCCTGAGCTGCATTGCAAACAGGCTGTCGGTATAGTGCCCGAACGCCTCTGCGTTGAAGAAATTGCCCCAGCGCCCCAGTATCTGCCCGACCAGAACGCCGAGAATCAGCGAGTCCGCGAGGTTCAGGAAATGCTGCTTCTTCCACTTGCAGTAGAGCGCGAGGCTCAGAATGCCGCCGATCACGCCGCCATAAATCGCGAGTCCGCCCGCCCGGAGGTTCAGGATCTCGAGGAGATTGCCGCGGTAACTGTCCCACTGGAAAACAACGTAGTAGAGACGCGCGCCGATCACGCCGCAGACAATGCCAAGCAGCGCAAAGTCGTAGATCGTATCCTCTCCGATGCCGCGTTTTTCCGCGTCCCGCGCCGCGAGCGCGATGCCAAGCAGCATGCCGATGCTGATGATAATGCCATAAAAAGCGATTGAAAAGCCAAAGACTGTGATGTGGTTCTGCAGATGCTCTATCGTAATTCCAAGATGCACGAAGCGCAAATCATATCCCATAAGTTCTGTCTCCCTTCTGCATTCTAGTCCCGAGCATAGCAAAAAGCGCTGACACTTTCCATGCAAATCTTCTGCCTGCAGTTGCTGTCTCCTGTCCGGTACTTGAGAGCGCCGCGGCTCTCTGCTACAATGAAGCCCAAACGAGCTCTGTTTCCGCAGAGCCTTCAATGGAAAACAGCCAAAGGAGATTCCTGTCTATGAAACTTGGTATTGTCGGACTTCCGAATGTCGGAAAAAGTACGCTCTTTAACTCTCTGACCAAGGCTGGCGCTCAGGCCGCCAACTATCCGTTCTGCACGATTGATCCGAATGTCGGCGTTGTCGCCGTGCCGGACGCGCGTCTCAAAAAACTCGGCGAGATGCACCACTCGAAAAAGGTGACCCCGGCCGTGATTGAATTTGTCGATATTGCCGGTTTGGTGCGCGGCGCAAGCAAGGGCGAAGGCCTCGGCAACCAGTTCCTCGCAAACATCCGCGAGTGCGACGCGATCATCCATGTGGTGCGCTGTTTCGAGGACGAGAATGTGATTCATGTCGACGGCTCTGTAGATCCGGTTCGGGACATCGAGACCATCAACCTCGAACTCATCTTCGCCGACCTCGAAGTTCTGGAGCGCCGCATCGCAAAGACCCAGAAATCCGCCAACAACGACAAGAGCCTGAAAAAGGAACTCGAGATTCTGAAAAAACTCCGCACCATTCTCGAGGACGGCAAGCCCGCTGCAGTCTTTGAGACGAACGATGCCGATGTCGCGGCCTTTGTCGCTTCACTCTGCCTTCTGACGGCAAAGCCGGTCATCTATGCCGCAAATGTCAAAGAGGATGATCTCGCAGATGACGGCGCCTCAAATCCGCATGTCGCCGCCGTCCGCGCCTATGCGGCCGCGCACCAGAGCAAAGTTTTCTGCGTCTCCGCACAGATTGAAGAGGAAATTGCCGCGCTCGATGAGAGCGAGAAAGCTGACTATCTCGAGGCGCTCGGCATTTCTGTCTCCGGCCTCTACAAGCTGATTGCCGCGAGCTATGAACTCCTCGGCCTGATCAGCTTCCTGACAACCGGCGAGGACGAGACCCGCGCCTGGACCATCAAAAAGGGCTCGAAGGCGCCGCAGGCTGCCGGCAAAATTCACACCGACTTTGAGCGCGGCTTTATCCGCGCAGAGGTGATCAGCTATGATGACTTTGTGCGCTGCGGCTCTTCGGCGGCGGCAAAGGAAAAGGGGCTGATGCGCCTCGAGGGCAAGGACTATGTGGTACAGGACGGCGACGTAATTCTGTTCCGCTTCAATGTCTGAATTTCCATACCAGCTGTCTTGACTGCTGCCGGACTGATCGGCAGCAGTTTTTTTGTCCTTGCCGCAGGAAAATGCCCCGCCGGTGAGACAGCTCATGTATCTCCTGTCTCTCCGGCGGGACATTTTACCCTGCTTTTATGAATCAACTCAGCGCAGCCAATCCGTGTCCGCGGTGCCGTAGCGCCAGGTATTGTTCCAGTCGCCATTCCAGTGGTCATGCCAGTCGTTATTCGGATTCGGCATGTCCCCATCTCTGGGCGTGGACGGCTCTGTCGGAGCTGCTGTCGTCGGCTCTGTCGGTGCTGCTGTCGTCGGCGCCTCAGTGGTCAGCTCTTCTTTTGTCGGCGACGCCGTGCTCGGCGCTGTTGTCGTCGGTGCCGCTGTCGTCGGTTCCTTCGTCTCCGGCTGCGGCTCTGCTGTCGTCGCCTGTGTTGTCGCCTGACTCGATGCCGCCGTGCTCTCCCGGGTCGACTCGCGCGTTGGCGCTGCCGTTGAGCTCTCCTCTGGCTTGGTCGGCTGCTCTGTCGGCAAATACGGCAGTGTATCGCTCACCGAGGTTTCCTGCCGACCGCCGCGATGGCGGGTGCCGCCCGGCTTCGTGATATAACGGACGCTACGCTTTTTGGTCTCCGTCTCCGTGTTGCTCTCAGCCTCGCTGCCGCTCTCCTCCGTTGTCGCAGCCGCTGCGCTCTCCGTCGGATCCGGTCTTGTTCCGACCGTCTGCGTTTCAGTCTGCACTTCTGTGGCAGTGCGCGACTCTGTGTTGGTCTCTCGCTGCGCTTTTGTATCCGAGCTCTCCGGCTGTTGACTGGTCTCCGACTGCGTCACAGCTTCACTATGTACCGTTACTGCCGCCGCACTGCTCGACAGATTTGCCGTCGTCTGCTGCAACTCTGTCTGCGCTTCTGTTGTGAGCTCCTGAGACACATCCTGGGTCATCTCCGTCTTGTCGCTCTCCGTGATCCGGATCTGCGTCGGATAGCGGAGGCGCAGCTGACACTGCAACTCGAGCGCATCGCGAGCGCTCGCCGCCTCCGTCGCCTGAAACCGTGTCGTATAGCGGTACAGAACCTCCACGCCATCGCCACTGAGTTCTGCATCGCCGAGCTTTTTCAAACTGTTCAGCCGATCCCTGGCAAGCGAGAGTTCCTCCGGAATCCGGGTCAGAAACGCGCTGTTCTCAGGTGTCAGATACAAATTAGCCGTATACTTTCCATCCTCCCGCTCTTCCACACTGCGGTACAAGAGACAGGCAAAATCTGCCCGGAAAGCTGCTGGCAAAGCATCATACTGATAGTGTGTCCCTGCAATCGCGAGTGACGGCTGTCCGCTCTGAAGGGCGACTGCCTCACCGTCGCCGCGCAGATTCGGCTGCTGCAGCAGCACCGAACTGCCATTGGCGCTGAGCGGATAGGAGAGGCGCAGATAAGTTCCTCTTTCCAGCGCAGTTGCCGGGATACTGTCCCGGACACTGAGCTCCACGCGTCTCCCGTTTCGGCTCCGCTTCACATCGACTGCAAAGTCCTGTACAGTCTCGCCGCTTTGATTGACAAGTTCTGCTGTATAGCGCTCTTCTCTCGACTGCTGAAAGCCGTGATTGCTGTCCACAGCTTTCAGCACCATACGCGTTCCCTCCGCTCCTCCCACATATTGTTTTTCAAGTCCCCAAAAACCCAGAACCAGCACAGCCGCTGCAATCCAGAGACGCGCCTGCCTGAGTGCTCGTATTATTTTCATTCTCTCACCATATCTCTCATCTACTCCGCCTGCATATACTATGACAGAGAATGAAGGAAAATACCAGCATTTTAGAAGAATTTCTTAATTTTACGGATTGATTCCTTATTTTCACGCAAAAACGCGCCCTTGTTGGGGCGCGTCTCTGTCTTCTGCGGGGATTCAGTCCTCGTTCTCTTCTCCTTCCATGAGCTCCTTAAACTCCTCTTCGTCCAGGATCTCATCAAAGGCATCGCTCACAATTTCATACTCCTCATCGCTCTCGATGTTCGTGAGATCCGGCTGGCCGTCTTCGGTCTCCGCATAGCGGTATAAAAATACATTGCCATCCTCATCTTCACCGCTCTCCGGCATCAGCGCAATGTACTCCTTGCCGCCCGCCTCAAAAATGGTGAGCACCACGCACTCCAAAAGCTCACCGTCGTCCAGGGTCAACGTCACCGTTGTATCGCCGCCGTCAAACAACCCCTCATGCCTGACTTCATCATAATCGCTCATACGCTTTTCCTCACTCTCAGAAAGGTTTGGATATCTCCGTGTTGTTACTATAGCGAACATCTGCACGCTCTGTCAATGTAACTCGTACTCTCGCACAAAGCGGCTCTCCTCTGCCTTCCGGTGAAAGCGGGTCTTGCAGGTCAAAATCCGAAGTTCATCCTTGGCGCGCGTCATTGCAACATAGAACATGCGCCGCTCTTCCTCAAGTTCCTCCCTGCTGTTCGCCTTGCGGTGCGGCACAATGCCCTCATTCACATCGAGGAGAAATACTGTTGGGAACTCAAGCCCCTTGGAGGCGTGGTAGGTCATGAGCTGCAACTCGTCGCCCCCATCCTTGCGCTTGCTCCGCGCCGACATGGCCGCTGAGAAAGCTGTTCCATCAGCCTGCCAGGCGCCGACCGTCGGAAAACCCTCGGCAGAGGCCGCAATCTCTTCGAGAATATCAAAAAGCTCCTCTGGCTCCATCTCCCGCTCCTCCGCATACTGCTTCAGGAAAGCTTCATAGCCAATCTCCGTGCGGATGTAGGCAATGGCCTCAGACGGACGCATGCGGGACAGGCTGTGAAGCTCGCGCGCAAACTTCCCGAGCCGCTCATCCATCCAGTGCTCGCCGCTCTTTTCGTAGTGGCGTCTGAGCCCTGCAAGGCTTTCGCCCTCCATGCGAATCGCCTCGCGTCGGATGTAACGGTTTGGCCGGTTCATAATCCGGAGCAGATCTCCCGGCTCTGCCCGCTCTCCGGCGAGACGCAGATAGGCGAGAATGTCCCGCGCAATCCAGTGCTCACTGAGATCCGGCAACATCTCCCGCATGCAAAACGGGAGATTCTCCTGGTAGAGACGGCGCGCGAGCAGGCGCGGCTGCAAATTGGTGCGGTACAGAACCGCAATGCTGTCGTAGCGCGCGCCCTCGCGCACCAGTTTCCGAATCTCCCGGATGATGTAGTCGGCCTCGGCGCCAGGCGTTGGACAGACCACCGTATTCACCGGTTTGCCGGAAGGCCGCGCCGCCGTAATTTTCTTTGGAAACCGGGTCTTGTTCCGCTGAATCAGCCGCCCCGCCGTCTTTACGATTTCCGGCGTCGAGCGATAGTTCACATTCAGAACGACCCGGTCTGCCCTCGGGTAATCCTTCTCAAAGTGCAGCATGATCTCCGGCTCAGCGCCTCGAAAGCGGTAAATGGACTGATCATCGTCCCCGACAATCATCAGATTTTCTTTTTTCCCGGCAAGCATTCGCACCACCTCATACTGCAGGCGATTGATGTCCTGGAACTCATCGACCAGAAGATACGCATAGCGCCTGGACAGCGCCTCCCGGATATCTGCCCTCTCTTTCAGAAGCTCATAGCACATGCGGAGCATGTCCTCATAGTCAATTTTCCGAAGCGCTGCGAGCCCTCTCTCATATTCGAGATAAATCTCCCGAAACTGTTCTGCCGGACAACTCACCGAATAGTAATGGGAGAGCTCTGCCCGCTCTTCCTTGACCAGCGCGATCTCCGAGAGCACATTCTGCACGAGGCTCCGGAAATCACCGCTCTCCGCCTTTTTCCGCCGCAGCGCAGCCGAAACCAGTGCGCGCCGCTCATCCTCGCCGATGACCTGGTCTGCCTGATAGCCGTAGGCCGTCCGCAGAATGCGAAAAAAGAAGGCGTGAAAGGTGCCAAAGGAGACGCCCGTCCGTTCTCTCCCGCTCAGCTTCCGATAGCGCTCCTCCATCTCCCGCGCGGCAGCGCGCGAAAAGGTCAGCACAAGAATGGATTGCGGCGCCACATGGCGCTCCTCTGTGAGAAAGCGAACCCGCTGCGTGATCACAAAGGTCTTGCCGGAACCGGGTCCCGCAATGACAAGAAGCGGTCCCTCCCCATGGGTGACCGCTTCTCGCTGCGCAGGATTTAAGTTGTCAAGCTTCTGCACTGTCAAGTTTTTTCTGTCCCTCTCTGAGACGCGCGAGCGACTCCTCTTTCCCGAGCACATCCATGATTTCCGTTGCTCCTGCCGGCGTCATGAGTTTGCCGGAGAGCGCGATGCGGAGCGGCCACATGACAAGTCCTGTCTTATAGCCCTTCTCCTCGCCGTAGGTCTTTAAGAGCGCAAAGAGTGCGTTGTTGTTCCAGTCTTTGACGACCTCGAGCCGCGGCAGCACATCCGCGAAGATGGTGCGCGAAGTCTCGCGTGTGGACTTTGACTTCTTGTTTACAAAGAGCCCCGCCTCATAGGCCGGCACTGCGTTGAAGAAGTCCACCATCTCCCGGATGTCGAGGAAGGTCTCGACGCGGGTTCTGACCATCTCTGCGATCTTCCGGAGATCAAGCGGCTTCTTGACATACTCTTTCAGGTACTTCTCCGCGCGCTGGTAAAAGTCCTCCGGCGCCATTGCCTTAAAATACTCGCCGTTCATCCAGCGGAGCTTGGTCATGTCAAAGACAGCCGGCGATTTCGAGATGCGGCGGTAGTCAAAGACTTTCGCGAGCTCTTCGAGGCTGAAAATCTCCTGGTCTCCCTCCGGCGACCAACCGAGAAGCGCCACAAAGTTGACGACCGCCTCGCTCACAAAGCCCTGCTCAATCAAATCCTCAAACGAGGCATGACCGCTCCGCTTCGAGAGCTTCCTGCCTTTTGGTGAGCTCCTCGAGTTCTCTTTGCTTTTCCTCAAGCTTATGGAGGAAAGCATCGGACTTTCCGGGGAGCGCCTTCTCCGCCTCCCGGATCGGGCGCTCCTCCAGAGAATAGTCCGCTCCCATACAGGAGCTGACGACGGATCTCGCCCCCTTGAGACTTGCATCGATCAGACTGAGATCCAGCTCGATATTCTCCGGCTCCGCTTCCTTTCCGCAGCTCTCCCGGATAAAGGCAATCCGCTTTCGGATAAAAAGAAGCACGG
>CALLVJ010000315.1 GCA_938010625.1 uncultured Stomatobaculum sp.
CGTGATACGGCCGCACATCAGGGCCGTCTGCTTCACGGGTTCAAACACAGTCTCGAGGGGCAAAAGCCCAAGTCCCGCCCTCTCTACACCGCTCTCCCGGTCGCGAAGACTGCGCCCCAGCATCTGATAGCCGCCGCAGATGCCCAGCACCGGGCGACCTGACGCCTGAAAGTCCTGAATGGCTCTTGCGAGGCCCTGCGCCCGCAGCCAGTCGAGATCTCCGACAGTATTCTTTGATCCTGGCAAAATCAGAAGATCAGCCTCCTCTAGCTCTGCCGCTTCGGTCACATACGAGAGTGCGACCTCCGGGGCTGCCTGCAGCGCGTCAAAATCCGTGAAATTGGAAAGCCTTGGCAGGCGGAGCACTGCGATCCGGATTTTTGCCTTGTCACCTGGATGCCGCTTTTGCAGACGCTCTGAGAGCGAGTCCTCATCTTCCAAATCAAAGTGGCGGTAGGGGAGCACGCCGAGCACTGGCTTTCCTGTGAGCACCTGAATTTCGCGAAGTCCCGGTTCCAGAATACTGAGATCTCCGCGAAACTTGTTGATTATAAGCCCCTTGATCCTCGCCTGTTCTGGCAGAGAGAGCAACTTCACCGTCCCGTAGAGCGCCGCAAACACACCGCCGCGGTCAATATCGCCGACCAGAATCACAGGGGCATCCACGGCTTCGGCAAGTCCCATATTCACGATATCATCCGCCCGGAGATTGATCTCCGCCGGCGAGCCCGCGCCCTCAATCACGATGATATCATTCTCCGCTGCGAGGCTCTGATAGGCGGCGAGTACCTCTTTCAAGAGAACTTTTTTCTTTTGCTGATATTCCATCGCACTGTAGTCGCCAACCGGTTTTCCAAAGAGAACAAGCTGTGAGCCCGTGTCTGAGTTTGGCTTTAATAAAATCGGATTCATGCGCACATCCGGGGCGATGCCAGCTGCCTCCGCCTGCATCGCCTGGGCCCTGCCAATTTCGAGCCCGCCGGGCGTGACTGCCGAGTTTAAAGCCATATTCTGCGCCTTGAACGGCGCGACGCGGTAGCCGTCCTCGCGGAAGATGCGGCAGAGCGCCGCCGCAAGCAGGCTCTTGCCCGCATTCGAGCAGGTGCCCTGAATCATGATTGCCTTTGTCATCCGCCCTCCTCCAAAAATTCGCGCAGCGCCGCCACCAGTTTCTGATTTTCCTCTGTCGTCCGGACAGCCGCCCGGAAATACCCCGCCGAAAGACCGCGAAAATTGCTGCAATCCCGAATTGGAACACCGCGCGATGCACAGTGGCGAAGCAGCTGCTCCGCTCTCTCCGTATCCGGTCTCTGTTCCGCAAAGAAGAGAAAGTTTGCCTGGCTCTCTGCAACCCAAAAGCCAAGCATCCTGAGTTTACGGCGCAGTTCTTTCCGCCAGGCAGAGAGCAGCTCTGCGCTCTCTGCCGCCCAGCCTGTGCAGCGAAGTGCTGCCTCTCCGGCTGCCTCGGCAAGCACCGAAACTGCCCAGGGCTGTCCCGCCTGAAAGAGCTGCCCGCAGAGCATCTCCTCCGAGGAAATACAGTAGCCAAGGCGCACACCCGGCATCGCAAAGGTCTTTGTAAAGGCACTGAGCAGAATGCGGCGCGCACCGCTGGCATTCTGCAAAAAACACCGCAGCGAGGGCGGATTCTGCGCTGCGACAAAGCCTAGAAAACACTCGTCCGTGAGGAGTAGAATGTCCAGTTCGGCACAGCGCGCCACGATGCGCGCAAACAGTTCCCGTGATGGCAGCAGCCCGGTCGGATTATTGGGCAGACAGAGCCAGAAAAGCTCTGTATCCGGGGTTAAATCGTCGAAAATACGTTCTGTCAGCTGAAAGCCCTCTTCCGGCCGCAGTACATGAAAAGCACAGTGACAGCCGCGCCGCGCGAGCGCTCGCTCATATTCCGAAAACGTCGGCGCGAGGAGCAAAGCTCTCCTCGGCTGCAGCACTTCTGCGAGCCGCTCGATCACATCCGCCGCGCCGTTGCCGCAAAAGACCTGCGTCTCCCGGACGCCATACTGCGCAGCAAGTCCTGCGACCAGACCGCGCGCAAACGGATCCGGGTAGTGGATGCAGGCGCTGACTGCCCGATGGAGCGCTTCCTCCACTTCCGGCGGCATGCCGCGCGGGTTAATATTCACAGAAAAATCCAGTATGTCCGACCGCTGCACACCGCCCTGTGGGAAGACTGCGCCGCCGTGCTGGTAGCTCTCTCTCACCGGCCGTCCTCCTGTTCTTCATAGGGCGCGATGCCGAGCTTCCAAAAGCTGTCTGCACCGCGGTATACAGCCTCTGCCATGTCGAGCAGCGGGAGCGCTGCAACAGCGCCCGTGCCCTCGCCAAGGTGAAGTCCTGCCGCAATGAGCGGCTGTAAACCGAGCGCCTGTAGCAATACCGCTGCGAGCGGGTCTGCCGAACAGTGGCTCGCAAAGAGATAGTTGCGGACACCGGGCGCCAATTTCACGGCGACGAGCGCCGCTGCCTCGGTGATCACGCCGTCCAGAAGGAGCGGCATCTGTTCCAGTGCGGCGCCGATCATAAATCCTGCGAGTGCCGCGAGGTCAAAGCCGCCCAGCGCTGCGAGCAGCCCGAGGGTGTCTCCCTGCCGCCTGTCATGCAGGCGAAGTCCCGCTTCCACCACCTGCCGCTTCCTTAAGAGCCCCGCGTCCGAAAGCCCTGCGCCGCGCCCTACGAGCTCTGCCGCCGGGCGCTGTAACAG
>CALLVJ010000316.1 GCA_938010625.1 uncultured Stomatobaculum sp.
TCCCTCCTGCATCAGAACGACAGCAGAGAGAAACACGCAGACAAACACAAAGATAATTGATAAAACTCTATTCAGTAAAACCATCCTGTTCCTCCAGCTTGTGCCCGCAACTGACCTGCTTGCGGACACATTTTCTGTTATGATACCACACCCTAAAGCGATCGGCAAGAAATTCGCAGAAATCTTAATACTTTATAAAGCTTTTTTCCCTTCAAACATTTCTGCACTTCAAAGCTCTACTTTGACCTTTTTGAGATGCCAGATATCTCTCACATATTCCTCAATCGTGCGGTCAGAGCTGAACGGGCCTGCCGCCGCAGTATTCCGCATACACATCTTTGCCCAGTTTTCCGCATCTGCATAAGCGCTGTCAACGCGTTCGTGCGCCTCCGCATAGGCGCGGAAGTCCTTCAAAATAAAGTAGACATCCGGGCGATCACCGTTCGAGCCGATGAGCAGAGAATTGTAGATATCGCGGAAGCGCTCCGGATCGTCAGGCGAGTAGAAGCCGTTGATTAACTGCATCAGAACGCGACGAATCTCCTGGTCTGCATTGAAGATATCCATCGGATTGTAACCGCCATTCTGCTCGTAGTGAATGACTTCATCCGCCGACATCCCGAAGATAAAGGCGTTCTCCTCGCCTACTTCGTGTACAATCTCGATGTTTGCGCCGTCCATCGTGCCGAGGGTCGGTGCGCCGTTCAGCATGAACTTCATATTCGAAGTGCCGGATGCCTCCTTGCTCGCAGTCGAAATCTGCTCAGAGACATCCGCCGCCGCAAAGATAATCTCTGCGCTTGAGACGCAGTAGTCCTCGATGAAGACAACCTTGATCTTGCCGTTGATGGAAGCGTCGTTGTTGATCACATCTGCCACGGCATTGATTAACTTAATCGTGAGCTTTGCGCGGTGATACCCCGCTGCTGCCTTCGCGCCGAAGATGAATGTGTGCGGATAGAGGGGCATATTCGGGTTGTCCTTGATCTTGTTGTAGAGATACATGACGTGGAGAATGTTCATGAGCTGGCGCTTGTACTCATGCAGGCGCTTGACCTGCACGTCAAAGATGGAACGCGGATCCACGACAACGCCGTTGTGCTCGAGAATATAATTCGCGAGACGAAGCTTATTCCTGTACTTGATGTTCATGTACTCCTGGCGGCTCTTCTCATCGTCCACATAGACGCCGAGCTTCCTCACCTCGGAGAGATCCGTGATCCACTTGTCGCCGATGCGCTCGGTAATCCAGTTAGAAAGCAGTGGATTTGCGTGGAGCAGGAAGCGGCGCTGCGTGATGCCGTTGGTCTTATTGTTGAACTTCTCGGGCGAAAACTCATAAAAATCGCGGAGCGTCTGCTTCTCGAGAATCTCAGTGTGAATCTTCGCGACGCCATTGATTGAGAACGAAGCCGCACAGGCCATGAATGCCATGCGCACCTGACCATCATGAATAATCGCCATGCGATCCTTTTTCCCCTGGTCGCCCGGAAACTTGTGCTCGACGGCAAGCAGGAAGCGACGATTGATCTCCTCGACAATCTGGTAGATGCGCGGGAGCAGGCGGGAAAAGAGCTCAATCGGCCATTTCTCGAGCGCCTCGGTCATAATCGTGTGGTTCGTGTATGCGCAGGCCTTGCTCGTAATTGCCCAGGCATCTTCCCAGCCGAGCCCCTGCTCGTCCATCAAAAGGCGCATGAGCTCCGGCACTGCAACTGTGGGGTGTGTGTCGTTCATCTGAAAGACAACATAGTCCGGAAGCTGGCGGATATCGTCGTGCACCTGCAAAAACTTCTTGATTGCAGTCTGGAGCGAAGCCGAGATAAAGAAATACTGCTGCTTTAGGCGGAGCTCCTTGCCCGAGTAGTGATTGTCATTCGGATAGAGAACTTCCGAGATGGTTCTCGCGAGATTTTGTTCCTCCACGGCTCTCTGATAGTCGCCGCGGTCAAAGGAATCCAGACGGAAGCTGGTAATCGCCTCCGCATCCCAGATGCGAAGCGTATTTACCACATGGTTCCCATAGCCGACAATTGGCAGATCATAGGGCACGGCGCGAACCGACTGGTAATTCTCCTGGTAAAAGTGGGTCTCGCCATTCTCCGCGCGGGTTGCGACATAACCGCCGAACTTCACCTCACATGCGTATTCGTCGCGCTTGATCTCGAACGGATAGCCATTCTTTAACCACTCATCCGGGATTTCCTTCTGATAGCCGTTCTCAATCTTCTGGCGGAACATGCCATAGTGATAACGGATGCCACAGCCGTACGCCGGATAATTCAAAGTCGAGAGAGAATCGAGGAAGCAGGCTGCAAGACGTCCGAGGCCGCCATTGCCGAGCGCCGGATCTCTCTCCTCATCCTCAATCTCTGTGAGGTCAAAGCCGAGATCCTCAACTGCCTCGCGGACCACTTGCTCCTCCTTTAGCGCGAGCATCGTATTGCCGAGCGCCCTGCCGACCAGGAATTCCATCGAGAGATAGTACACTCTCTTGATGTCCGCCTTGTCATAGGCCTTCTGCGTCGCAATCCAGTTGTCAATCACATCCTCCTTGACGGCATAGGCGACTGCCTGATAGACCATTTGAAGCGTCGCCTCACTGACGTCCTTCCGGTAAAGCGTCTTCAGATTATTGATGATCTCCTGCTTCAGGGTCTCCTTGTCCAACTTTTTGATCACTCCTGCCAACTCAATTTCCTCCGTTTCTCACTGCGCTTTGATACGTCTCACCGAGAGTGTAACGAGTTCTCCGTTCAAATTCCACTCTTTTGTAAAATCTTCCTGATTTTCGTCCGATTGCTCATGTATCTCATCTGCGAGAAGTGTATTCTTCAACAACTCTTCATATTTTACCGCAATGTCAGCGATCTTCACATTGCCACAGACAGCGAGCGCAATGTGATCTGTGACCTCAAAGCCCGCATCTTTTCGCATGGTCTGCACTTTTGAAATCAGCTCGCGCACCAGCCCCTCTTCGAGCAGCTCTTCATTCAATTCAATGTCGAGCACGACCGTGATGCCGTTGTCCTGCGCAGAGACATAGCGCTCCGACTGCGCGCTCTCAATCAGCAAGTCCTCTCTGCCGAGCGAGACTTCTGTGCCGTCCGCAAGCGCAAAGCAAAGGCTGCCCCTCTCATTGAGCTCTGCCATCGCCTTCTGGCTGTCGAGCGCCTTTAAGTGCTCTTTGATCGCATTCAGATGTTTGCCGTACTTCGGCCCCACGGTCTTTAACTGCGGCTTGAAAAGATAGTTCACAAAGCGCTCCGCATCGTCCGTGAACTCGAGTGCCTTTACATTGAGCTCATCGCGGATGATGTCCTGATAGAAGCTGCCGAGAGTCTCCGGCGCCTTCACATAGAGCATCGAGAGCGGCTGGCGGTTCTTTCTGCCGGAAACTTCGCGCGCCGAGCGGCCAAGCACCACAATTTTCAGTACCTCGTCCATGCTCTTCTCGAGTTCCGCGTCGATGTGCGCCTCGTCCGCGACCGGGTAGTCAGAGAGATGCACGGACTCCGTCGCGGCGGCATCGACCGTGCGCACGAGATTCTGGTAAATCTGCTCGCTCATAAACGGAATCATCGGCGCGGCCGCCTTCGCGACCGTGACAAGCGCCGTGTAGAGCGTCATAAAGGCATTGATCTTGTCCTGCTCCATGCCCTTTGCCCAGAAACGGTTGCGGCAGCGGCGCACATACCAGTTCGACATGTCGTCGACGAACTCCTGGAGCACCGCAGCGGTCTCCGGAATTTTATACGCCGCGAGATTCTTGTCCGCATCCCGCACCATACTGTTCATCTTCGAGAGCAGCCACCTGTCCATCACCGAAAGCTCATCATACTCAAGCCTGTGAGCAGTCGGGTCAAAGCGGTCAATGTCGGCATAGAGCACATAGAACGCGTAGGTATTCCAGAGCGTGCCGAGGAACTTTCTCTGGCCCTCGCGGACAGCCTCCTCCGAGAACTTTTTCGGAAGCCACGGCGCAGCTGCCGTGTAGAAGTACCAGCGGATCGCATCGGCGCCGAAGGTATCGAGCGCCTCCATCGGATCGACGGCGTTGCCCTTCGACTTGGACATCTTGTTGCCGTTCTCATCGAGCACGAGGCCCATCACAATGACATTCGTAAACGCCGGCTTGTTAAAGAGCAAGGTCGACTCCGCGTGGAGGGAGTAGAACCAGCCGCGGGTCTGATCGACCGCCTCGGAGATAAAAGAAGCCGGGAGCTGCTGCTCTAAGAGTTCCTTGTTCTCAAAGGGATAGTGGAGCTCCGCGTAGGGGCAGGCGCCCGAGTCAAACCAGACATCAATCACCTCGGGAACGCGCTTCATCTTGCCGCTGCACTTCGGGCAGGGAATCGTAAAGCGATCCACATAGGGGCGGTGCAGCTCGACTGTCTTCGCGCTCTCATCCCCGGAGAGCTCTGCGAGCTCTTCGCGGGAGCCGACCGCAAGCTTCTCGCCGCAGTCCGGGCACTCCCAGATGTTGAGCGGCGTGCCCCAGTAGCGGTTTCTCGAAACCGCCCAGTCCTGAATGTTCTCAATCCAGTTGCCGAAGCGCCCCTCGCCGATCGACTGCGGCACCCAGTTGATCTTCTGATTATTCCGCACGAGGTCGTCGCGAACTGCTGTCATCCTGATAAACCAGGACTCGCGCGCATAGTAGATGAGCGGCGTATCGCAGCGCCAGCAGTGCGGATAGTCGTGCTCAACCTTTGGGGAAGCAAAGAGCAGGCCTCTCTCCTCGAGATCTTTCAAAACCTCGGGATCTGCCGAGACAGCACCCTCTTCGATTTCCTTCTCCGTCGGCTTGCAGCGCATGCCCGCGAATTTGCCGGTCTCCGGTTTCATCCTGCCCTTGTCATCGACCATCTGCACAAAGGGCGCATCATAGCGGCGTCCCACGCGCGCATCGTCCTCACCGAAGGCCGGGGCAATGTGGACAATGCCAGTGCCGTCGGTCATCGTGACATACTCATCGGCGTAGACATAGAAAGCTTGCTTATGCTGGCGCGCCGCTGCTTCCGCCGCGCAGCCGTAGAGCGGCTCATAAGGCTTGTGCTCAAGCTCCCTGCCGGTATAGCGCTCCAAAATCTCACAGCCCCCGCCGAGCACCTTCTCAAGAAGTGCCTCCGCGAGATAGTAGGTGTTGCCGTCCGCTGCCTTGACCTTCACATAGCTCTCGTGCGGGTTCACGCAGAGTGCAATGTTCGAGGGAAGCGTCCAGGGCGTCGTGGTCCAGGCGAGGAAGTAGGCGTCTTCGCCCTTCACCCGGAAGCGGACAATCGCCGTTCTGTCCTTGATTGCCTTATAGCCCTGCGCGACCTCGTGCGAGGAGAGCGGCGTGCCGCAGTGCGGGCAGTACGGAACCACCTTAAAACCTTTGTAGAGGAGGTCTTTCTTCCAGATTTCCTTAAGCGCCCACCACTCCGACTCAATATAGTTGTCGTCACAGGTGATATAGGGGTGCTTCATGTCCGCCCAGAAGCCGACCTTGCCGGAGAAGCGCTCCCAGATTTCCTTGTAGCGCCACACGGACTCGCGACACTTTCTGATGAACGGCTCGACACCGTACGCTTCAATCTCATCCTTGCCCTCGATGCCGATTTCCTTCTCGACCTCAAGTTCGACCGGCAGACCGTGTGTGTCCCAGCCAGCCTTCCGCGGGACATACTGCCCCTTCATCGCATGGTAGCGCGGGATCATGTCCTTGATGACGCGCGTCTCGACGTGGCCAATGTGCGGCTTGCCGTTTGCGGTCGGCGGGCCGTCATAGAACATATAGGTCTCGCAGCCCTCGCGCTGCTTGACGGACTTCTCAAAAATCTGATTCTCTGCCCAGAACTTCTCGACTTCGCCCTCGCGCGCCACAAAGTTCATGTCTGTCGGGACTTTTCTGTACACTGCTCCATCCTCCTGTCTCAAAAGAAAAAGCGCCCGCCCCTCTCAGGACGAACGCTCTCTGCTTTCGCTGTACCACCTGTATTTCGCTTTTCCCCGTGACGTGGGGTCTACGTCTCTCCCTACCCCGCAGCTTGCGCTGCGGCTCCGGAGAGCGGCTCGAAAGTGATTTTCAACACGGGTACTTGGCACCGGGCTTCCACCGTCCCCGGCTCTCTGTCGCTGTTTTCCGTGTCTACTCTCTTTGTCAATGCCTTTGGCTATAGGTTTTTTCCAGTATAATCAGCCTTATTTTTTATGTCAAGGAAGAAACACGCTTTCACCTCAGCGGAGGCGCGGCAGCGTGACCTCATCCACATAGTTCGTGAAGAAAATTTTCCGCACATCCTCTCTCTCCTTGCTCCTGCCGAGCGCCCACATGAGCTTCGTGACAGTCGCCTCCTGGGTCATATCAAAAACTGGAATGCCGCCGCTCTCCTGTACGCGGAGACCGGTCTCATAGACATCGAGATTGCTGCCCTCATAGCGGCACTGACTGCCGACCAGGATGCTCATGCCCTTGCTGCTCGCCCGGTCAATTTCCTCAAGAATATTGTTGTGGAGGAAGGGCACGCCGCCAAGACCAAAGGCCTCAACAAAAACGCCCTCACAGCCTTTGTCATAGAGATAGCGGAAAATATCCGCGTGCATGCCCGGAAAAATTTTCAGAACTGCAATATTGTCCGAGTA
>CALLVJ010000317.1 GCA_938010625.1 uncultured Stomatobaculum sp.
TCCGTCTGTGAGGTGATTAAGCCCTATGTCGCTTTTTACTGCGTCGCGGCGGCGGAGGAGGCCTTGGAACTGAGACGAAAGGGCGTTGAGAAGCCGATTCTGATTCTGGGTCCCATGCCGGGCGATGACTATGCGACGCTGATCCGCGCTGGCGTGCGCCCCTCGGTCTTTACCGAAGAGCAGGCGGTTGCACTCTCGGCGGCAGCGGTCTCGCTTGGTGTCCGGGCACCTTTTCACCTCGCGGTCGATACGGGCATGAACCGCATCGGGCTCCGGGCGGATGAAACCGGAGTTGCGCTCGCCGAGAAAATTGCGGCCTGTCCGATGCTCGACTTCGAGGGCATGTTCACCCACTTTTACCGCGCGGACGAGTGGGATCTGGAGACCACAGAGCGCCAGCTTGCGCGCTTTCGGAATTTTAAGGCTGCGCTCGAAAAGAAGGGGCTTAAGCCTCGCATCTGCCACGTCGCGAATTCCGCGGGCATTCTGAATCTGCACGGCACGGACTTTGACATGGTGCGGGCGGGCATTGCGCTCTATGGCATATACCCCGCGGAGGAGATGGCGCATGCGGTAAGACTGGAACCGGCGCTCTCTCTGCACAGCACCGTGACCTATGTAAAAGATGTGCCGGCAGGAGAGACCATCAGCTATGGCGGCACCTATGTCGCAGAGACCGCGCGCCGGGTCGCAACTGTGCCGGTGGGCTATGGCGACGGCTATCCGCGCTCGCTCAGCAACAAGGGCGAGGTGCTGATTCACGGCAGGCGCTGTCGCATTCTGGGGCGAGTCTGTATGGATCAGCTCATGGTAGATGTGAGCGAAGTGCCGGAGGCAGCGGCAGGTTCGGAAGTGACATTGCTCGGCGAGGACGGGGATGAGCGCATCACGCTCGAAGAACTGTCTGAGCGCTCAGGGCGTTTTCCCTATGAATTTATGTGTTGTCTGAACCGGCGAGTGCCCCGCATTTATTGCTGAGGCGAAGAGAGGAGTTTTTTTGGACAGTTTGTTGCCGAGTTTACTCGGCTTTTTGCTGGCACTGTGGCTCTGCAGCGCAGGATTTTCGTTTGGTGCGGCTCTGCAGAATCTGAGCGAGAAGGATCTCGCAGCTGCCCTGGAGGAAGGGGATCGGCGCGCGGGTGATTTACTTCGACAGAAGGAGCGCCCGGGCAGCTTTGTGCGCAGCCTCCAGCTGCTCACGGTGCTGCTGGGCTTCCTGGTCGGCGGCTTTTGCCTCCTGCCGCTCACATCTGTACTCGCAAAGGCAGTCTTTTGGAGAGAGTTGCCGCAGGCGCATATTCTGGCAGCTGTGCTGGTCTATGGACTTGCGACCATTCTTTTTGCAGCCTTTGGCACGGTGTTGCCGAAGCGGCTCGCAGAGCGGAATCCTGAGAAGACAGCGCGGCAGGCGCTGAAACTGGTGCATGGGTTCATGACAGTGCTCTGCGTTCCCGAGTGGATTGTGCGGAACCTGGTCAATGTTGTGCTCCGGCTCGTCGGCATTGATCCTGATAAGAGCGGCGAAAATGTTACGGAAGAGGACATCATGTCGATGGTCAACGAGGGGCATGAGCAGGGCGTTGTTGAGTCGGATGAGGCTGAGATGATCACCAACATCTTCCGCCTGAATGACAAGACAGCTGAGGACATCATGACCCAGCGAAAGCGCGTGATTGCGCTGGATGCTGAGATGAAGCTATCGGACGCAGTTGATTTTCTGCTCAGGGAAAACGTGCATTCGCGTTTCCCGGTCTACAAGGAGGATATTGACCATATCATCGGAATCCTCCACCTGCGCGATGCCATCAGCTTTGCGCAGACACCTGCGCGTCTGGAAAAGAAGATTTCGGAACTCCCGGGCCTGCTTCGCGACGCCCACTTTGTGCCGGACACGCGCGCGGTCGATGTGCTGTTCCGCGAGATGCAGTATCGGAAATTGCAGATGGTGATTGTCGTCGACGAGTACGGCCAGACAGATGGGGTGGTCAGCATGGAGGATATTCTGGAGGAGATTGTCGGCAATATTGCGGACGAGTACGACCGCGAGGAGGAAGAAATCCGCGCGCTGCCGGATGGCAGCTGGATTATGCACGGCTTTACGCGCCTTTCTGATGCTGAGGAGGCGAGCGGCATTCCGTTTACCGAGGAGGAGCTTGAAGACTTCGACACCTTGAACGGCTTCTTGATTGCAAAACTTGACCACTTTCCGGCGGACAATGAGAGAGCCAGCATAAAGGCACATGGGTTTCTATTCCAGATTCTGAAAGCAGAGAACAGAATGATCAAAACAGTCAAAGTAGAGTGGCAGGAAGAGGCGTAATCCTTACAATTTTCAGTCGCTTCGGCTTTCCACAGCAGAATCTCTTTACAGAAATTTAAGTTGTCGCTATGATAGAGACAAGAAATTCCGACAGAAAAGGGGGAAGCAGGCATGAAGATTGCAAAGTTGGCAGTGGCGTCAGTGGCACTTACACTTGCACTTAGTTTTACGGCATTCGCTGGCACCTGGAGACAGGGGGAGAGCCGCCCGGATGCCTGGTGGTATGACTACGGCGACGGACAGTATCCGTCCAACACTTGGGTATGGCTGGATGGCAACAAAGACGGCATTGCAGAGTGCTATTACTTTGACCAGAACGGCTGGCTTCTGACTGATACCACTACGCCGGATGGCTATCAGGTCAATGCAGATGGTCAGTGGATCACCTATGGCCAGATTCGCCGCGTCTATTCGATGGCTGCGAGAGGCTGTGCGCTCGGCAGGCGATAAGACCTACCGCCCGCGGGAGGCAAACCGCAACCACGGCAAGGACGGCAGCTTTGATGAGTTGACCGGAAAACGCGTCGGCGGTCCGGAGTCACCGTTCACGCAGCAGACGTTTTGAGTTCAATGAAATGCGAAAACGCGCGTCGGTTGACGCGCGTTTTTTCGCGTGTTAGTATGAGACGGAAATGATGGTGCACTGCGCTGCACAGAAGAAAAAGATAAAGGAGTTTTTGGCATGTCAGGACATTCCAAGTTTGCGAATATCAAGCACAAGAAAGAGAGAAATGACGCCGCAAAGGGCAAGATTTTCACCGTGATCGGCAGAGAAATTGCTGTCGCAGTCAAAGAAGGCGGGCCAGATCCCGCCAACAACTCGAAACTCCGGGATGTCATTGCGAAGGCGAAAGCAAACAATGTCCCGAACGATACGATTAACAACGGCATCAAGAAGGCGGCCGGCGGTCTGGATTCCGTGAACTATGAGCAGAACGTCTATGAGGGCTATGGCCCATCCGGCGTTGCGATTATCGTTGAGACACTGACTGACAACAAGAACCGCACAGCGGCCAATGTGCGCGCGGCTTTCTCGAAGGGCGGCGGCAATGTCGGCACGCCGGGCTGCGTCTCCTTTATGTTTGACCGCAAGGGCCAGATTATCATTGACAAAGAAGAGTGCGATATGGACCCGGACGAGCTCATGATGTTTGCACTGGATGCAGGCGCGGAGGACTTTGCGGACAATGAGGACAGCTACGAGGTGCTCACGGATCCGGATCAGTTCTCGGCAGTGCGCGAGGCATTTGAGCAGAAAGGCATTCCGATGCTCGAGGCGGATGTCAAGATGATTCCGCAGACCTGGGTCAGCTTAAAGAGCGAAGAGGATCAGAAGAAGATGCAGCGCATTCTGGATCTGCTCGACGAGGATGATGATGTTCAGGCGGTGTTCCACAGCTGGGATGAAGAATAAGATTTTTTGAGGCTTCAGAAGGGGGAGAGGGGGAAAGTTTCCTCTCTCCCTTTGTGATAGATGAGAGCAGGAGGTCTGTTTGGGAGAGTTTTTGCATGCGGTATCGGCGGTTTTCGTAATTTTCAGCCTGATGGCCGTGGGTGTTTTGCTGGGGAAACTCAAGTTTATGACGGCGACGGAGAAAAAGTTCGTGAGCCGCTATGTCATCAACATCGCTGTGCCGCTGAATACGATTGTCGGTATCCAGAAGAATCTGAAGCGCTCGGATATGCTCGAGATGGGGCAGCTTTTGCTGGTGCCGCTGATTACGATATTGATTTGTCTCGCGGTCTCAATCCTGGTTGCAAAGATGCTGAAGCTCCCGAAGCGGCGGAGCGGTGTCTTTGTGGCGCTCGCGTTTCTCTCAAACACGCTTTTCATCGGCTTGCCCATGGCGCAGGAATTGTTCGGCGATGTCAGTCTGCCCTATGTGATGATTTACTACATGTGCTCGACGGTCTTCACCCAGACGGTTGCGCTGATGCTGGTGGAGCGCTCGGGCGAGGCCGCGGAACAGACGGGGAAGAAGCAGAACCTGCTGGTCTCGCTGTTTACGAAGCCGCCGATTCTCGGCATTATTGCGGCCTATGTGCTGTTGCTCCTGGACATCCGCCTGCCGCGCATCGCGATGAGCTTCATGAACTATGTGAGCGCGACCGTGACGCCGCTCGCCCTTTTTTACTGCGGCTTTGTGATTTACGAGCTCGGGAAAAAGAGCCTGCGCTTAGAGCGCGGCATTCCGATCATGCTGGTGCTCCGCTTACTCTTTGCGCCGCTGGTCTCGATTCTGGTGACCCGGGCGCTCGGGGTCACGGGACTCCCGCAGAAGGTTTTCCTGATCGAGGCCGCACTGCCCTCAGTTTCGCAGATCACGGTCATGCGGGCGCCTATGGCGCAGATGAACAGTATGCAGCGATTGGTTCGGTGCTCTCAACGCTCGGCATTTTCATCACGGTGCCAATTCTGATGGTTTTGTCCTGAGGCATTGGGGCAGTCAGTGCAAGAGAAGGAAGGTGTTATGATGAAAGCTGAATTCTGGAGTCTGCAGGCGGAGGATGTGCTCGCAGAGCTCTCGACCGCGGCGTCAGGGCTCACTGCGGCGGAGGCAGAAAAGCGGCTTGCGACCGATGGGAAAAATCGCCTGGCAAAGGGGCATGGCGACAGTCCTCTCCGTGTCTTTTTGCGGCAGTTTGCGAGTCCAGTCACGTTGCTCTTACTCTTTGCGACCGCAATTTCGTTTTTGATGCAGGATGCGACGGACGCGCTGATTATTTTTGCGATTGTTCTTTTTTCGGCGATTCTCAGTTTTTTCCAGGAGTACCGCGCGGGCGTCGCGGTCGAAGAGCTCCTCAAAGTGGTCAGCGACAAGGTGACCGTGTGCCGGGACGGCAGGGAGCAGGAGATTTCCGCAGAGGAGCTTGTGCGGGGGGATGTGATTTTGCTGCGGGTCGGCGACCTCGTGCCGGCGGACTGCTATCTTCTGTCGGCGAGCAGTCTCACGGCAAATGAGAGCGCGCTGACGGGAGAGACCTTTCCGGCAGAAAAGCGGGCGGGCGCGCTTGATGCGGCGACCGTGCTCGCAAAGCGCAGCAACTGCCTCTATATGGGGACTGGCATCAAGACGGGGTCCGGACGGGCAGTCGTCGTGCATACGGCAAAGGAGAGCGAGTTTGGAAAAATTTCAAAGAGCGTGCAGGGCAGAGAGGCGCCGACTGACTTTGAGCGCGGCGTACAGAAATTCGGCGCTTTTTTAATTCGCATCACGGTCGTGATGCTCGCGGCCATTTTCCTTTTCAATATCCTGATGAAGAAGCCGATTTTTGACTCCTTTATGTTCGCGCTGGCGCTCTCGGTCGGCCTCACGCCGCAGCTTTTGCCGGCGATTATCAGCATCAATCTGGCGAAGGGCGCAAAGCGGATGGCAGAGCAGAAAGTCATAGTTCGGAAGCTCAATGCAATCGAGAATTTCGGCAGTATGGATGTGCTCTGTTCCGACAAGACAGGTACGATTACGCGGGGAGAGGCAGCACTCTCGGGCGCTGTCATGGCCGGCGAGGGCTTGCAGGATGAAATCTCAGACAGTGCAGCACTGCCGGAATCGCTGGCGGTCGCGCGGGAGCGCCTGCTGCTTGCGGCCTTTCTGATTGCAAAGCTGCAGGAGGGTTATCGGAATCCGCTCGATGACGCGCTGACCAGCCGGGCGCGCCCCATTGACGGCTTCCGAAAAGTCGCGGAGATTCCCTATAGCTTTGAGAGCCGCTGCCTGACCGTCACAACGGATACGCCGGAGAATTCTTTGTTTCACGGCGCGCGCGTCATGATCACGAAGGGCGCGCTCGAGGAAGTTCTGGCGAGGTCGATCTCGGTCATCAATACCGGGGGACAGGAAGTGCCACTCGGCGAGATGAAGAATGACATCGAGACCCAGTATGCGCACTATGCAGGACTT
>CALLVJ010000318.1 GCA_938010625.1 uncultured Stomatobaculum sp.
AACTCAAACCCCTCGCGGCGCATGTTCTCGATTAAGACCGAGAGATGCAACTCACCGCGGCCGCTCACCTTGAAGCAGTCCGGCGTGAGCTCTTCGACGCGGAGCGAAACATCGGTATTCAGCTCGCGGAACAGACGGTCACGCAAGTGGCGGGATGTGATGTACTGGCCCTCCTGGCCGGCGAGCGGGCTGTCGTTGACCATGAAATTCATCGAAATGGTCGGCTCGGAAATCTTCTGGAACGGAATCGACTCCGGGGACTCGGGGCTCGTGATGGTGTCGCCGATGTGCAGGTCGGAGATGCCGGAAACCGCGACAATCGAGCCGAACTCCGCCTCCTTCACCTCGACACGATTTAAGCCCTCGTACTCATAGAGCTTGCCGATCTTCACGCGGCGCAGCTTATCCGGCTCGTGGTGGTTCACAATTGCGACTTCCTGGTTCACGCGAATCGAACCGTTGTCCACCTTGCCAACGCCGATGCGGCCCACATACTCGTTGTAGTCGATCGTGCTGATTAAAATCTGGGTCGGCGCTTCCGGATCGCCCTCCGGCGCCGGAATGTGGTTGATGATGGCCTCAAACAGCGGCTTCATATCCGCATTGTCGCTGTCCATCGAAGTTCTTGCCCAGCCGCCGCGCGCAGACGCAAAGATAAATGGGCACTCGAGCTGCTGATCGGTCGCATCGAGATCCATGAGAAGCTCTAATACTTCGTCGACGACCTCGTCCGGGCGCGCCTCCGGGCGGTCGCATTTGTTCACACAGACCACCACGTCGAGCGAGAGCTCCAGCGCCTTCTTTAACACAAAGCGGGTCTGCGGCATGGTGCCCTCGAATGCATCGACCACGAGGACCACACCGTTCACCATCTTTAAGACGCGCTCCACCTCGCCGCCGAAATCGGCGTGTCCCGGGGTGTCGATGATGTTGATCTTGACGCCGTCATAGTTTACCGCTGTATTCTTGGAGAGAATCGTGATGCCGCGCTCTCTCTCAATATCGTTGGAATCCATGACGCGATCCACAACCTCCTGATTGGCGCGGAACACGCCGCTCTGCCGCAACAACTGGTCCACGAGCGTCGTCTTGCCGTGGTCAACGTGGGCGATGATTGCGACGTTTCTCACATCCGTTCTCGTACTTCTCATTGAAAAATTCCTCTCTCTTTCTGCCTGAGCAAATCAAAATGCAATGTAATATTCTACTATGCTTTGCGGTGTATGGCAAGGCAGAGGAGAAATAAGATACATCACATTAATCGTAGGTTGAATATATCCTATATTTTGTGTTATGCTCATAGTATTACATCGAACTTAAGGAGGCCTTCTCATGAATATCAATACCGATAATCTTGTCTCTATCACCGAGGCAAACAGAAATTTTTCCCGCATTGCTCGTTTGGTCGATGAAAAAGGTTCCGTTGTCATTCTAAAAAACAACTCTCCCCGCTATCTTTTAATTGAGTTCTCTCAGGCAGAAAAAGAGCAGAGTGTATCCAACGAGGATGTTCTCTTGCTTTCCAAGCGCCTGATTGCTCAAAATCGTGAGGCCTATGAGGAACTTGCGAAATGATCATTTTGACAAAAGAGCAGGTGCTAATGCTACATGCACAGCTAATAACAGAGACCGGAGGCTCGCCGGGTCTCCGAGATGAAGCACTCTTGGAGTCGGCTCTTTATGCTCCGTTTCAATCGTTTGAAACACACGAAATCTATCCCTCTATTCCGCAGAAAGCTACCCGTCTTGGAATCGGTCTTACACAAAATCATGCTTTTATCGACGGTA
>CALLVJ010000319.1 GCA_938010625.1 uncultured Stomatobaculum sp.
TTTCGAGATCCGCGCAAACGGTGTGAGTGTCAGTACCCGCGTCGCGAGCTCTGCGGGCAAGAGTTCCCCCTCCGAAGCAAGGGTGCTCATGGTCTGATGGTAAAGGAGGCTGTAGGGCAACCGCCTCGTATCTGGCGGCTCAACAAAACGCTCCTCCGCGTAGAGCTGCACGAGTGCAATTCCTTGCAACAAATGCCAAGGAATTGTCTCCGGCAAAGAGGCGCGCGCCTCTGCGCGTTCTTCCCGCATCACAAACCACATTTCCGCGGGGCTGCCGCGGCGCCCTGTCCTGCCGAGACGCTGTAAAAAACCGGAGACCGTAAATGGTGCCTCGAGCTGAAACGCGCGCTCCAATCTGCCCACATCAATCCCGAGTTCAAGCGTCGCAGTCGCGCAGATACTCTTCAACGAGTCCGGACGCTGCATCTCCTCCTCTGCGCTCTCCCGGTAAGCAACCGATAAATTGCCGTGGTGAATCAGAAAGCGATCCGGCTCGCACTTTGCCTCACAGTACTGCCGAAGCTCCTGGCAGACCAGCTCGCACTCCTCACGGGAATTCGTAAAAATCAGACACTTCTTTCCCGCACTGTGGGCAAAAATGTAGCCGATCCCCGGATCTGCCTCACGCGGCATATTGAGCGGCAAGGTCTCTGTCACAGCAAGCCCTGTCCCTTCCTGCGCTTTGTCTCCCTCCTGCGCTCCTGTCTTCCAGAACTGTTCCATCGAGAGTCGCCAGCGCTCTTTTCCGGGCTCCATGCGCGGAATCGCTGTTTTTCTGTCGCTGCCCGCCGCGAGAAGCCTCCCTACTTCTGCCGGATTTCCGATGGTTGCCGAGAGACCAACCCATCTCGGCTTGCAGCCCGCAAGGCGCATAAGGCGCTCAATCAGGCAAAAAGTCTGCCGCCCGCGATCTTGTCGAAGCAAGGCATGAATCTCATCAATCACAACAAAACGCAAGTCTGAAAACAGCGTCGGCACTGCCGTTCGCCTGTGTAGGAGCAGAGCTTCGAGCGATTCCGGCGTGATCTGCAAAATGCCCGACGGGTGCTTTAAAAGCCGTTCTTTTCTACTCCGCGAAGCATCCCCATGCCACTTGGTGACCAGAATGTCTGCGCGCTCACAGAGCCGATCCAGACGCTCAAACTGGTCGTTGATCAGCGCTTTTAGCGGCGCAATGTAGAGAACGCCGACCGACTGCGACGGCCTTTCTGAGAGCAGGGTCAAAATCGGGAAAAAAGCAGCCTCCGTCTTGCCGGAGGCTGTCGCTGCACAGAGCAGAAGGTTATCATCGCTCTCAAAAAGCACTGCGCCCGCTGCATTCTGCACAGCGCGAAGTGAGTGCCAGCGCTCGCGGTAAATGAAATCCTGAATAAAAAGCGCATAGCGCGAAAATACATCCATATCCTGCCTCAAAAGGAGAAGTCAAACGGCGCATCGCTCTCACCGCCCTGCCGATCTGTGCCTTGCTCAGCTCCAAATACCCTGCCTTTCTTCATACTCAAAAGTTTGCTGTCCGCCTCCGCACACTCACGCCCGCCTGATATCTGCTCCATTGCTAGTAGTTCTGCCATGCTGGTCTCTGGATTCTGATGCAGTGCATCAAGGAGGAAGATGAAATCCCGCGTCATCTCCCGCGGTGTGATCTGTGTGCTGGCGCCAACCCGCGCATAAGAAGTCTGCACAAAGAAGACAAGTTCCTCCTCTGAGAACTGCCGCTCGTCGCTGTAAAGTGCGCCGTGCATCGTCGAAAGTTTCTCGCAGAGCACCAGCATTTCTTCCGGTGTCAGCGCCTCAAGACGCAAGACCGGCGAGAACAGATCCCGATTGCCCGGCCGAGAAAAACGGCTCACCATGAGCCGCGAGGAGAGTGCCTCATAGCTAAAAAGCCCTCGGCGCTTGTCCTCAAGCGCCTCCGGTGTTGCGCCAAGCCAGATGCCAAGATAACCGGCCCTCCCCTGCATCATGTCGTTGTACATTGTGAGCAGAACTTCATAATTGTACTGCCTGGTGATGGCATTCGGAATCTTGCAGAGATTTGCCGCTTCATCGAGCAGAAGCAATGTGCCCGCATAGCCCGCACTGTGAAAAAACTGCGAGAGCAGTTTGATATGATCATACCAGTTCGCGTCGCTGATGATAAGGTTGATGCCGAGTGCCTCCTTTGCCTCGCGCTTATTTTCATATTCGCCGCGAAACCACTTGAGAATGCGCTCCTTCACCTCGTCATCGCCCTCTACACCCGCGAGATAATAGCGCCGCAAAAGCTTTGCAAATTCAAAGCCGTGCACCATGTCCTGCAACGCATCGACTGCCACTGCGATTTTCTGTTCCACCAGCGCATAGAACGCGCCGTCCTCCTGAAACCCGCCGCGCTCGGCTGCCGCCGCCTGTTCGGCTGCACTGATCCACTTGTCGAGAATTAGACGCAGGGCGCCACCCTCGGGCTTTGTCTTCGTCGCGAGGTTTGCAATCAGCTCTCGGTAAGTCGCGAGTCCCTGCCCCTTGCTGCCCTGCAGGCGCCGCTCTGGCGAAAGATCTGCATCTGCGACCACAAACCCCTGCGCAAAGACATAATTCCGCATGGTCTGCAAGAGAAAACTCTTGCCCGCGCCGTACTTGCCAATCAGAAAGCGGAATGAAGCGCCACCTTCTGCAATCAGCTCTGTGTCACGACGCAGCGCCGCAATCTCCTCCTTCCGTCCGACCGCAATGTAGGGCAGACCCACGCGCGGCACCACACCGCTCTGCAGCGAATTCAAAATAGCCTGCGCAATGCGCCGCGGCACTGCCCGCTCTGTCTCATACATGGTCTGCTCCTTCTAAGAAATGCTCTAACTCCTCCCGGTAGTCTTCAAGCAGGGAGAGCTTTTCTCCCTCTGCCTCGACACAGATATCCTGAAAGTGGGAAAACAGCTTCTCATTGACGTGCTCGGCAAAAAGACTCGGCAGCACATGCGCCGCGCGGAGCATATCCCGCACTGGTTCTCCGCGGAGCAAAGCCGCGAGACAGCGAAGCTCCAGGGCGTCCAGAACAGCCAGTTCTTCTGCCGGGCGCTCTCCCCGTGCCGCCGGGTTTTCTGTGCCGCTTGCCACACTGCCACACACAGCGCCTTCATCTCCATCGCCAGGAGTCACTTGAGGCGCCTGCGCAGCTGCACTTGTTCTCCCTGCTTCTTCCTGCGCGGCCTCAAGTTCTGCCGGCGTGAGCAGTGCAGCCTCTGTAAAGGACGCAGCCGCCCGGATGTCTGCAAGGCGCTCTCTTGCGAGCGGCACTTCCGCCGCTGCTGCCCTCGCATCACAACTGGCAAGTGCGCGCGCAATTGCCAGCTGCAGCGCTTCGTCTGCGCCAGAAGCCGTCCGAATGTTGCGCTTCAGGCATGAAATCCGGAGCTGACGATCCACCTCTGCGAGAAAGATGAAAAAGAGTCTGCTGTCAAACTGTCGCCGCGCGTAGCCATATTCGGTAAACTCACTGCCTGTTGCTGAAAAATGCCGAACCGCACTCAGCTGATAAGTAAAGTCCCTTCCTGCGCGTTCCCGCACACGTGCAAGCCGCGGGATATCGGAGAACGGCTTCCAGTTCCTCGCTGTCATACTGCCAAAACAGGCCGAAAACAGCACTTCGCCGCACGCCCGCCAGACTGACGCATAGTAACTCTCTGCCCGTGCACCGAGTGCTTTGACACTCTGCGACGCCGTCAGCTTTTTCCCCCCTAGTTCTGCGAGCGCCGCAAACAATGCAGCATCGCTCTCTGCCTCCGCTGCGCGGAGTGCCATGACTGCGTGGTCCCAGCGCCGCAAGGCAGGGTTCTCGTAGTCCTGTGTCCGCGCTGGCTCTATCTGAGATAGCACTGCATATTCAAAGCGCCAGTTCTTAAAGTTCCGCTGTAAGGTCCCGCTCCCAAAGCCCGCCGCAAAGTACTGCGCGGCAAAGGCATCCATCTTGTTGAGCGCGTCCGTTGGCGAGGAAGCTCCGATTCCAAGCATGAGTTCGCTGCAATACAAACTCACAAAGGCATCGCAGTGCGGCTGCACTGTCCCCGCGCGGAGCGCTGTCCGCCAAGTAAAATAGCCTCGGAGTTCCTGCGGCGTGAGATCCCGGTAAGCAGGCTGGTAGAGCGGTACTCTTCCGGTGAAGGTCAGATCATCCTCATAGTCCTCCATTGCCTTGCCCGAAGCATAAAAATCATCGCAGGCATACAGCGCCTGAATCCTGTCCGGCACCTCTGTCAAGCCCGAAATCGGCGTCTCGCAGTAATACTTTTCCAAAGTCTCTGCCTCTTCCTCCACCGCAAGATCAAATAAATGTAACAGCAATGCTTTTTCTGTCTGTGCCTCAAAGCGCACGCCGAGCCAATTCGGCATGCGGAAGCCTCTGGACAAATACCGCCGCACAGGCAAGTCCGCCACAGCGCTGCATTTTAGATCACAGCGCTCCCGCGGCGCGCCACCCGGCATCTCCCGCATGAGCAGTGCAATCCAGCGCCCCGTCGCAGGCGAGACAAGCACCGAGAGTTCTGGCATCTCCCGCCACTTATGCAATTCTTCCATCGCCACTTATGCAATTCTTCCATCTGGTAGCGCTCCTTCGCATAGCTTGTGAGTTCTGACAATC
>CALLVJ010000320.1 GCA_938010625.1 uncultured Stomatobaculum sp.
GATGACGGTTGAGCTGATTCACCCGATCGCTATGGAGCAGGGTCTCCGCTTCGCTATCCGCGAGGGCGGCAGAACTGTTGGTTCCGGCAGAGTCGTTAAGATTCTCGAGTAATCAAAACAAAATGAAATGAATATCGCCATACGGCGATTACAATCCTACGGTAAAGAGACCGGGAGCGAAAGCTCCCGGCCTCTTTGTTTTTTGACGACGGTTGACGTAACAGACTACTTGCCCTATGATAGAACTATAAAGTGGTACTAAAAATGAGGTGTGAAATGCCGACAAAAGAGAAGTTGCTGCGAAAGCTGTTTCAGAAAAGATTGCCGAGAAATTTCACCAAGCAGGACTTGAGTGCATTGATGGCGCAATGCGGTTGCCGCAAGGGGCAAGGAGGAAGAGGCTCGGGAATTCGCTTTTTCCATGAGAGGAGCGGAAGAATTTTGGCGTTTGACGAACCACATCCGGAAAATGAATTATACCCGTATCAGCTTAAGTTAGTGCGGCAATTTCTTCGGGAAATCGGAGAGTACACGGAGGACAAAACAAATGATGGAGTATAAGGGGTATCACGCAGAGATTAAGTATTCGGATGAAGACAGGTTATTTGTGGGACAGGTAGTCGGGGTGAGCGATACGCTGGCATTTCACGGTGCTTCCGTAACCGAGCTGGAGGAAATGTTTCACCAATCAATTGATAACTATCTGGCGCTTTGTAGAGAGGTTGGGAAGGCGCCTGAGAAAGAGTATAAGGGAAGGTTTAACGTGAGGATTCCTGCTGCCTTGCATCGGACTGCAGTGCTTTGCGCAAAGCAGAGGGAGATGTCTTTGAATGACCTTGTGACGCGCGCCTTGGAAGAGGAATGCGCGAAGCTCACGGCGGGGGCCTAAAAGCGCTTGTATAAAACGAAAAAAAGCGTATAATGTTCTCTGAATAGTTTAGTGCGTTAAAGTGAGAAAGCATATGAGAAACAGGGGGATGTGGGGATGAACCCAATTGTTGCGGTCATAGAGGGTATGACAAAGTTTTTGTGGGGCGACTTGCTACGGATTCCGCTGCCGGGCGGCAGTTCGATCGGGCTCTCGCTCATGGTGCTGCTGCTGATTCCGGCGGGTATCTTCTACACGATACGGACGCGGCTTTTGCCGCTCCGTCTGTTTCCGGAGATGATCTCTGTGCTGCTGGAAAAGCAGGAGGGCAGAGACGCGGCCGATCCTGCGAGCGGACGGCTCTCCGGCATGCAGGCGCTCATTGTCTCGACCGCGACCCGCGTTGGCATGGGCAATCTGGTCGGCGTGGTCGCGGCCATCTCGGCGGGCGGCGCAGGCGCTGTCTTCTGGATGTGGGTCACGGCGATCGTTGGCGCTTCGACGGCCTTTGTCGAGGCGACGCTCGCCCAGCTCTACAAGAAAAAAGACCCGCTCTACGGCGGTTACTGGGGCGGCCCGGCGTACTATATCCACGACTTTTTCTTGAAGCGCCGCATCCGGGAGGGCGCGCGCTCCGAGGCGGAGATCGAAGCGCAGACCGAGTTCCGCGGCAAGCGAAACCTAGTCTCGATTCTCTTTGCGATTTCCGCTTTGATCTGCTGGGGCGGCATCAGCCAGGTCATCGGCAACTCGGTCTCCTCGGCCTTTGAAAATGCGTTCCGGATTCCGCCGCTCTACTCGACCGTTGTGCTGGTCGCGATTGCGGCCGTGATTGTGCTTCGGAAGCATGCGACCGCCAAGGTGCTGGATTTGATTGTCCCCTTCATGGCGGGCATTTATTTTGCAATGACGGTCTTTGTGATTGTGCGGAATATTGGCCTTCTGCCCTCGGTCTTTGGACGCATTTTCTCGGAGGCATTTGGATTCCGGCAGATTGTGGCGGGCGGTTTTGGCGCTGTCCTGATGAACGGCGTGAAGCGCGGCCTCTTCTCGAACGAGGCGGGCAGCGGCTCGGCGCCCTGTGCGGCGGCTGCGGCGGATGCCAACCACCCGGTCAAGATGGGACTCTTTCAGGCGGCGGGCGTGTTCATTGACACGCTGGTCATCTGCTCCTGCACGGCCTTCCTCATGCTGCTCGCGCCGCAGGACAGGATCGCGAATCTCAGCGGC
>CALLVJ010000321.1 GCA_938010625.1 uncultured Stomatobaculum sp.
CCCGCTGCAGCCGGAAACCTGCTCCGCTCGCCCGCTGCCCGCGACCTCTTCCAAGCCGAGGTACACGCCGCCGACCTTTGGAATTCGCTCTACTTCTTTGACAGCGGCACGGCGCTGCCGTCCTATCTCCGCCAGCAAATCGTCATTGTGTGATAAAACACAGCTGTCTTCCTCACATCCTTCGTGTAAAAAAGAGATTTTTATAAAATTGTCGGAAAATTTCTTTCGCTGTGTTACACTATAAGAGGAGGTGGACTATGTATCAGACGAACGATATGGTTGTCTATGAAAGTTCCGGCGTATGCCGCATTTGCGACATTCAGGAACTCTCCTTCTCCGAAGATGCTGCGCCCAACACTTATTACATTCTGGCGCCTCTTTTCGCACCCGGCGATCTCATTTACACCCCTGTCTACAGCACAAAAACCACCCTTCGCCCTGTGATTTCGAGAGAAGAAGCTCTGGAAACAATCCGCGCTGTGCAGGGAGAAGAAGTTATGAGCTTCGAGGGGCTGCGCTCCTCCGAACTGGAATACCGTTACCGGCGCGCGATCCAGGGCTTCCGCTGGGGAGACCTGCTGCGCCTGTCCCGCGCCATCAGCAAAAAAATGCAGCGCGCGCGCCGCGCTGGCAAAAAAGGCAGCGAAATTGACCGCCGCTTCCAGCGAAGAATTGACTACCTGGTAATCGGCGAGCTCGCTGTCGCGCTGAACCGGTCACGAGACGAAGTCAGCGTCCTGCTGAACCGAGAACTGGAACTCGTATAAACAACCAGCAACAGAAAAAAGACTAGCACTCCGCTAGTCTTTTTTCTGTTGCCATGCCATCTCCCAAAAGTTGAGTTCATAGCGGGAGCAGCTTAGAAAAATATTCCGGAGACGCTGCCGCTTTGCGGGCGTGACAGTTTCCGTCACCGCATTCAGCGCGGCAATGAGCTTCGCATTCTCCGCCGCATAGCGCTCCGAAGCATATTCCCGCACCCACGCGCCGTAAAAGGGATCGCTGTCGGCTTTCGGATTCTCCGCGAGCATGCGTTTTGCAATCACTTCATAGCTGTAGGCGCAGGACAAAACCGCCGCCAGAATTTCTGCTTCCCCGCCCTCATAGCCGACGCGGAGCATATACGAGGTATAAGACAAGTTGTCGAGGGCGCGCGCTGTGGTTTTAAGCTCTTCCTCGCTCACCGAGAGTTTCTCGAAATACCCGCCGTGCACTGCTCTCTCCCGGTTGATTGCCGCGAGATAATCCGAAAAGAGCAGCGCTGTCGAAAGACTCTCCGCCTTTGCCGCGCCGAGCGCAAACACTTTCGCGTATTCTTCGAGATAGAGATCATCCTGAATCAGGTAAAAGCGGAAACTCGCCTTGTCGAGTGTCCCGTCTTGTATGCCGCGCACGAACGGATGTCGAAAATAGGCGTCCCAGATTCCGGCGGACGCAGCGAGCAAATCCTCTGCGGTATTCACTTTGTCTTCTCCTTTTCTTCCAGATAATCCAGTAACAGCGGACGGCTCAGACGGTTCACGCCGACGGGCGGCACTTCCGCGCCAGTCACTTCTTTCACGCGCTGCAGCGGCGTATCCGCCGGAAGAACAAGCTTTCCCGCTTCCGGGGCGGCAAAAAAAACGCCGCGCGCCGGCTTCTTCCCCTCTGCGAGTGCAAATTGCTGCACGGCAAGCCCCTCGCTCTTCAAAGTCAGCGCAATGCAGCGGTAGGCCGCCGGAAACGCCTCCGGTGACACCGTCTCGACCGCGAGCACTCCACCCTCGTTTAAGTGATTCGCGCACATGCGGTAAAACAAATTCGTATAAGCGCGGTTTTCCGCAGCCGTCCTTGGCGGCGCGAGCGCAACCAGAATGAAGTCATAGTGTTTTTCCCGCTCTGCGAGATACTGAAAGGGATCTTCCGTATAGCTGTGCAGGCGCGCACTCACCGGCAGAAACAGCGGTTTTTCCGCCATGACGAGATCCACATCCTCTGCGGCGCGATTTCGCAACAGCTCATGTGCCGCCGCAGCGCTGCCCAGCACTAACACATGCTCATAAGGCATCGCCACAGCAGCAATCGGGCGGTACCATTCAGCTGCGCGGCGGTTCCGCATCCAGCCACAGGCCGCCAGAACAAGACAGAACAGGACAGCGGCGGCAAACAGAGCTGTCCTGCGCGCTCTCCTCCTTCCCTTCATCAGTTCTTAAAGGAGTGAATGGGCGCCGGAATCCTACCTTCACGCTTCACAAAGTCTGCACAGCTGTAGGGATTCACCGCAATCACAGGAGCATGGCCGAGAAGGCCGCCGAACTCCACCTTGTCACCGACTTTTTTCCCGTGCGCCGGAATCAGACGCACAGCCGTTGTCTTCTGGTTGATCATGCCGATGGCCGCCTCGTCCGCGATGATGCCCGAAATGGTTTCCGCCGAAGTATCCCCCGGCACAGCAATCATATCAAGCCCCACCGAGCAGACACAGGTCATGGCCTCCAGTTTCTCGAGTGTCAGCGCGCCGCACTCTGCCGCCCGGATCATGCCCTGATCCTCGCTGACCGGGATAAACGCACCAGAGAGACCGCCCACATAGGACGAAGCCATGATGCCGCCCTTCTTCACCTGATCATTTAGGAGCGCAAGCGCTGCCGTCGTGCCGGGCGCACCGACTGCCTCCAGTCCCATGCCCTCGAGAATGTCTGCAACCGAATCGCCCGCTGCCAGGGTCGGTGCGAGCGAGAGGTCAATGATGCCAAACGGCGTATCCAGACGGCGGCTCGCCTCTTTGGCGACCAGCTGTCCCACGCGCGTAATCTTAAATGCCGTCTTCTTGATGGTCTCGCAGAGCACTTCAAAGCTCTGTCCCTTCGTCTCCTGCACTGCCGCGCGCACCACGCCCGGTCCTGAGACGCCGACATGAATCACGGTATCGCCCTCGGTCACGCCATGGAAGGCTCCCGCCATGAATGGATTGTCATCCGGCGCATTGCAGAAAATCACGAGCTTTGCACAGCCCAGGGAGCAGTTCTCAGCGGTTTTCCCCGCCGTCTCCTTGACCACCTCTCCCAAGCGGCGCACGGCATCCATATTGAGCCCCGTCCGCGTGGAGCCCACATTGACTGAGCTGCAAACGCGCTCTGTCCGCGCAAGCGCCTCTGGAATTGAGTCGATCAGCAGCCGCTCTGCATCCGTCATGCCCTTTGCGACGAGCGCCGAGTAGCCGCCGATAAAGTTGACGCCGATCTCCTTTGCCGCCCGGTCTAACGTCTCCGCAATCTTGACAAAGTCATCGGTTGTGCGGCAGGCTGCGCCGCCAATCAGCGCAATCGGCGTGACCGAGACGCGCTGATTTACAATCGGAATGCCGAACTCGCGCGAAATCGCCTCTCCGGTCTCGACGAGCTTGCCCGCCCGGCGGCAAATCAGATCGTAGATATTCTGGTTCAGCTTTTTTTGATTGCTGTCGACACAGCTTAAGAGGGAAATGCCCATTGTGATGGTGCGGACATCAAGCAGATCCCGGTCTATCATCGTATTGGTTTCCAGCACTTCCGGCATATTTAACATGTCGCTTCCCCCTTAAATGCGGTGCATGGCTTCGAAAATCTCTTCCCGCTGCACATGAATCCGAAGTCCCAGCTCCTCGCCGAGCTTCTGCATCGCATCCGTGAGCTCCTCGAGGCTCTCCCCAGCCGCTGAGATGTCGACAATCATCATCATATGGAAAAAATTCTGCACAATGGTCTGATTGATATCCAGCACATTGATGCGCTCTGCCGCAAGATGTGTGCATACCTTTGCAATGATACCGACTGTGTCCTTGCCGAGCACTGTGATAATCACCTTGTTCATATCCCATTCCTTTCTCTTGCCTGTCACCAATACACGTCAAAATTCATAAATTTCAGAGCAGCAATCTCTCGCTGCAACTGCGAGCGGCAGTTCCTCTGCCGCCCCCTTGCCATGGGCGAGGAGCAACTCACAGCGCACTGTCTCATAGGCAAGTTCGGGGAGATTGTTCTCCTTGCTGAGATGCCCGAGCAGCACCTGCTTGAGCCCGCCGTGACAGAGCAGCGCGAGAAGTCTGCCCGAGCTCTCATTCGAGAGATGACCGCAATCCCCGAGAATGCGGCGCTTTAGCGGATAAGGATAGGGCCCTGCCTCAAGCATGCGCACATCGTGATTGCTCTCAAGCAGCATCGCATCCAAATTCTGGAGCGCTGCCTCGAGTTCCGGCGTCGCATGGCCGAGGTCCGTGAGAAAGGCCGCGCGCCGCACGCCGTCCGTAATGCGATAGCCGACCGGCTCTGCGGCATCATGGTCAATGCCGAGCGGCAGCACCGTGAGATCCCCGAGCGAAAAGCTACTGCCCGCCCGGATCACATGCACAAGCTCGTCCGGATAGCCGTCGAGCATGCCCTTTTTCTGAATCTCTGCGAGCGTACCTGCTGTCGCAAAGAGCGGCACCGCATCCTTTTTTAACAGAACCCGGAGCCCGGCCACATGATCTGCGTGCTCATGCGTGAGAAGCACCCCGGAGAGATCTGAGGGTTTCAGACCTGCGGCCTCGAGCCCCTGCACAATTCTGCGGCGGCTGATGCCTGCATCCACGAGAAGATGTGTGCTCTCACTGCCGAGATACCCCGCATTGCCGCTGCTGCCGCTCGCTATGGTCATGAGTCTCATCGGAGCTCCTTTCCCGCAAGCCGCTCGTCAATGCGGCGGTAGAGCGCTGTCTCGTCCGCATCGTTCATGAGTGTCCAGTCCGCCATGCCGGCATAAGCGGCATCGCTGAGCTGCTTCTCCATAATTTCCGCCGCGCGCTCCCTTGTGTAACCGCGGGAAGCCATGAGGCGCTGTATCCGCAGGTCACGCGGCGTAAAGACATACCATATCTCACTGTAAATATGATTGCGCGCTCTCGCGGGCAGCGCGGTTTCCACGACCAGAAAACGCCCTTTTTTGCTCCGCGCAAGCGCCTCCACGCGGTCATAGACTAAGGGGTGCACGGTTTCATCGAGCGCAGAGAGCAGAGACGGCTCCCGATAGAGACAATCCGCCATCGCGCTTCGATTCAGATGCCCGTCTTTAGCGAGTATCTTCTCTCCCATGAGTTCCAGCGCGCGGAGGTAGCCCGCTTGTCCCGGCTCATAGAGTTCATGCGCGAGTTCATCCATGCCGACAACACACGCGCCGTATTTTTCCCGCAGATAAGCGAGTACGAGGCTCTTTCCAGAGCCCACGCCGCCACAGACTTCAAGTACCATCAGTGCGCCTCCAGCCAGGATGCGCCGATGTGCGCATCCACTTCGAGCATCACGCGGAGCTCTGCGGCGTGTCGCATGGTCTCCCGAAGGAGCTCCAGGACGCGTGGAGCCTCAGCCTCGGCTGCTTCCACCAAGAGTTCATCGTGAATCTGGAGCACAATTTTTGCATCGAGTTTCTCCGCGCGGAGCGCGCGCCGCACCTTGACCATTGCAATCTTCATGATATCCGCCGCAGTGCCCTGAATCGGCGCATTCATCGCGACGCGCTCGCCAAACGAGCGCTGCATGAAGTTTGAGCTCTTTAATTCCGGCACTGGCCGGATTCTGCCGAACAAAGTCCGCGTGAAACCATATTCCCTCACTTCTTTGATCTGACGGTCCAGGAAGCGCTTCACCTCCGGATAGGTTGCGAAGTAGCGGTTAATATACTCCTTTGCCTCGTTTCTCGAAATGCTCAAGCCCTCCGAGAGACCAAAGGCTGAGATGCCATAGACAACGCCAAAATTCACAGCTTTCGCATTGCGGCGCTGGAGCGGTGTGACTTCGCGAAGCGGCACATGGAAGACCTGCGATGCCGTAACCGCGTGAACATCCACTGCATCGCGATAGGCTGCAATCAGATTTTCATCGCCAGAGAGCGCCGCTAAAATGCGGAGCTCAATCTGCGAATAATCGGCATCCACAAAGACCCTTCCCGGTGATGGCACAAAGACCGCGCGCACGCGGCTGCCCATCTCCGTCCGGATCGGAATGTTCTGGAGATTCGGATTCGCTGAGGAAATGCGCCCCGTCGCCGTGATCGTCTGATGAAAAGTGCCGTGAATTCTGCCGTCCGCCTGAATAAAGCCCGCTAATCCTATCGCATAAGTAGAATTTAACTTGGTCAGCATGCGGTAGCGGA
>CALLVJ010000322.1 GCA_938010625.1 uncultured Stomatobaculum sp.
TTTCGGGAGCGGGGAAAAAGAAAATTATAAACCCTGCTATAGCCTGACGCCCCTGACATGGCAATGTTCTCTGAGGCAAAAATATCTTGCTGCTGGAAGAATGTGTTGACATCATCAATGAAGAAGCTTCCGGTTCTGCGCTGTGCGCTCAGATATAAATCTCCAATTTCAACCATGCCCTGCAAGAAGAGCTGTTTTACCTGCGGAGCGTTGGAAATGGATGTTCTCGCAGTCAGCTCATAATCCGGTTGCACGGTGATGCCATATGTGCGAGCAATCTGTGCAACTTGGGTCTTGCGATTTTTGGAGAGTGTAAGACCAGCCATGATGAGGGAGTTGATGGTATTTGCATCGTCTGAAAAGACAATTTCATCCCCTTCTTGCTTTACATAGAGCTGTAGATAATCACCAGTTGAATCCAGAAGAGGCGTGATAATCTCATAGTAATCGCCCATCTGTGAGAAGCGGATTTCGCTTCTAATCCAAGAAAGATAGTTGTCAATGAAAGTCTGAATATCCATAAGCCCCTCCTTTCTAAGAGATTGACATCTGATCAAATAGTTTTGGTGGATCAATCACATGGAACTTTTCAAAGAAGGTCAGTGTGGCCTTCACAAAATCGCAGTCATCTATATCTGTGGCTGGAAATGCAAACTGTGTATCAAAGCCCTCGCAATATTGGTGCCAATGCGATCCGGTAATAATGTGGCCATCCGGATTGCGATGTCGACCATTTTTATTGATTTCAAGGCGCAATAGTGTGATATTATTTTTAACAATTATGCCATTGAAGGTGAACTTTTGTGCATTGATTGCACCACGATAGATGTTGATACGAAACAGATCCTGCTTTGTGTCGCCCTGAACTTGAAGCATGGTGATTTTGCGAGATACAGGTAAGGTAAGAGAATCTTCATAAGCCTTTTTGAGCATATTTAGCAGACGAATTGCTTCTGCTTGTGATAAAAGTGCTTGCATGTGCGTGATTTCCTTTGCGGTTCAATCTCCGGTTTCTGCTCAGGCCTCGACGCCGAGTTTCTCTTTCAGCGCCTCCTGAAGCACCTGAGAGAAATTAAACCCCTGTCCAAGGGCAGCAGCGTTGAGCCATGCGGGAACGGTTACCGTGCGCGTCACAGCTTTGTTGACGCCTGCCAGGCGAACAGCCGGCATATAAACATCAATCAGCGCCGCGCGCTGGTTTGGCGCAAGAGAAAGAGCCGAGAACTTTGAGGGTTTCGGAACAGCCTCTCCGTCCTCCTCAAGACCAAGCAGAGTGATGCCGAGTAGCTCGCGGGCAGAGAGCAGCGCGTCGGCGTCGTCCTTGCCACAGGTGGCCACATCCAGATCCGGAAACTCGACGGCAATTTCCTGACCGTCTTCATAAGTAAAAACTGCGGGGAAAAAGTATCTGTCCTGTTTTCTCATTTGTTATCCTCCTTAAAAGAGCCAGAGCACCGCAGGAGCGGCGGGGCTACCGAAATCGTAGCCCCGACTGACGCTCGATGCTGTCCAAAGTCTTGCGGGGAAAATCTTTAATCGGGTCTTTCACTGTTACGCGTCCTTTTTTGGTTGGATGCTTGAACTGGTGATGACTTCCCACGGTTCCGACCTCGTACCAGCCGTCTTGCTTTAGCGCCTTAATAACCGCCCTTGATGAATAGCTTTTCATGTGCTCCTCCTTACAAGGATATAATAACACATATTATAATGTGTGTCAACAAGGGCTTTATAATGTTCCCGCTATTTTTGTCGGGAACATCGGCTGGAGGATCACCCCCGCGTGTGCGGGGAAAACCAATGAATGTGCTGCCGAGTACCGG
>CALLVJ010000323.1 GCA_938010625.1 uncultured Stomatobaculum sp.
GGCGAGGGGATGCTGCCCTCCAGAATGATGCGCTTCATCTTTGCATCGGGATCCAGAATCGGAATCGCGGAAAAAAGCGCTTTCGTATACGGGTGCAGCGGGTTTGCAAACAGCTCTTCCGTTGTGCCGAACTCCACAATATTTCCGAGATACATGACGCCAACGGTGTCCGAGATGTGCTCGACCACCGAGAGGTCATGTGAGATAAAGAGGTAGCTCAGATTGTACTTTTCCTGTAGATCTTCCAGAAGGTTAATAATCTGCGCCTGCACGGATACATCGAGTGCCGAGACCGGCTCATCACAGACCACAAATTCCGGATTCAGCGCGAGCGCTCTCGCGATGCAGATCCTCTGCCGCTGTCCTCCCGAAAATTCATGCGGGTAGCGATCCTTGTGAAAGGGCTGCAGGCCGCAGTTGTCCATAACCTGATCAATGTAATCCTCATACTCGTTCTTCGGCACCAGATGATGCTCTCTGACTGCCTCGCCGATGATCTCACCAACCGGAAGTCGCGGCGAGAGCGAGGAGAATGGATCCTGGAAGATAATCTGCATCTTCACGCGGAGCTCATTCAGCTCACTCTTCGGAATGTCGTAGACTTCCTTGCCGTTAAAAAGCACCTGTCCGGCTGTCTTACCGCCGTTTAAGCGGAGTATGGTTCTGCCCGCTGTCGTCTTGCCGCAACCAGACTCTCCCACCAGCCCCATGGTGGTGCCCCTCTTGATGTGAAAGGAGATTCCGTCCAGCGCCTTCACCTGCCCGACCACCGTGTTGAAGAAGCCGCCCTTAATCGGGAAATACTTCTTCAATCCGTTGACCTCCAGAATATTCTCTTCGTTATGTACGAGGGGCGTCAATGCCTTCTCTTCGATTTTTTCCATCGTTTCCTCGTTTTCTCTCAGGCTTTGCTCTGCCCGGCGCCCTTGTGTGCCTCATCATAGCGGTAGCAGCTGACCCGATGCGTCTCAGAAAGCCAGATTTCCTCCGGATAAGCGCCATCACAACATCCCTCGCGCTGGTCACAGCGGTCGCGGAAGTAGCAATAGTTTGGCATGTTGATCGGGTTTGGCACCTTGCCGGGAATCGAATAGAGCTTATCTGTGTGCTTTCCGACCACCGGTTTCGACGCCATCAGACCAATTGTATAAGGGTGTGCCGGATTCGAGAAAATTTCCCGCGCCGTACCCGCTTCTACCACGCGGCCGGAATACATGACCACCACATAGTCCGCCATCTCCGCGATCACGCCGAGGTCGTGGGTAATCAGCATAATTGAGGAATTGATCTTGTCCTTCAAACCGCGGAGCAGATCGAGAATCTTTGCCTGAATGGTCACATCCAGGGCCGTCGTCGGCTCATCGGCAATGATAAGTTTTGGCGAACAGGCGAGCGCCATGGCAATCATAACGCGCTGGCGCATACCGCCGGACAACTCATGCGGGTACATTTGATAGACGCCCCCGCTGTTTGCAATACCGACCATTTCGAGCAGCTCAATGGTTCTCTTCCTGACCGCTTCTTTGGTCGGATACTCTGCTTTTTTGTGGAGACTCGTCACTTCATCCAGTTGGTCGCCAATCCGGAATACCGGATTCAACGATGTCATGGGCTCCTGAAAAATCATCGACATAAAATTGCCGCGGAGATGCTGCATGACCTGCTCCGGCGTCTTTGTGATCTCATAGACCTTGTCGCCCGTGTTGAGACGAATGGACCCCTCCACGACCTGTCCCTGCGGCCGCTGTAAGAGCTGCATCAGCGAGAGGCTCGTCACGGATTTGCCGCAGCCGGACTCCCCCACAACACCGACTGTCTTGCCGAGCGGGACTTCAAAGCTCACGGAATCCACACTCTTTACAGTGCCGGCATCGGTAAAGAAATAGGTGCGAAGTCCATCGAACTCCACGGCATTCGCCGGATTCTTCATCTGTGTCAGATATTCGCTCTCCGCCACATGCTTCCGGGTTCTGATCTTCTCGAGCCTTGCTGTGATCTTTCTGTTTTCCTTTGATATCCGCCGCGACTCCCGCGCGGACAGATAGCCGTCATCTCTTGCCATCTCATTTCCTTTCGTTCGCAATCAGCGCTTCATCTTCGGGTCAAAAGCATCTCTGAGTCCATCGCCCACCAAATTAAAGGCAAGTACCGTGAGAAGCAGACAGACGCCGGCGGGAATCCAGATGAACAGATAGTTGCTGAGCACATAGGTGTTGTTGACATCGTTGATGATATTTCCCCAGGATGCGAACGGGAATTTGACGCCGAGCCCCAGGAACGACAGTGTCGCCTCGGTCAGAATCACACCGCCAAGGCTCATGGTGCAGGTGACAATGAGCTGCGGGATGACATTGGGCAGCAGATGCCGGAAAATGCGGTTCACAGGCTTAATGCCAGTCGCCTCCGCCGCTGTCATGAACTCCTGCTCACGGAGTGTCAGAATCTGGCCTCGAACCAGTCTGGTGATGGACGGCCAGCCAAAGAAACCGAGAATCATCATCAGATAGATCATGCGGATCTGCGGATCCACATGAAGGGCATCCATGGCCGCGCCGATGATGATATAAATTGGAATGCTCGGAATGCAGTAGAATATATCCACAATGCGCATGATCAGCATGTCGACCCATCCGCCGAAGTAGCCGGAGATACCGCCCATAATCATGCCGATCACGGTCTCAATGATCACAACGATGAAGCCGATGTAGAGCGACACGCGGCCACCGTACATGAGGCGGGTCAGCATGTCCATGCCGTTCTTATCGGTGCCGAGCGGATGCGCCTTGCTCGGCGCAGAATAGGTGTCATAGACGCGCTGCTCTCTGATCTGCATGATATTGTAAGCCTTTGAGGGCGCATCATACTCGAGCGTATAATTTGCCTCACTGCCATCGGCATCCTTGAAGGTAAATTCCTTCTTGCCTGCCTCGATCTCTGCAATCAGCTCCTCTTTGAACTTCTTTGAGAAGGTGACATCGCTCATGATTGCGTTGATGACATAACGGCTCGCATACGCGTAGGGCTGCCCATCTTTCAGGATTGTGCCGTCCTCCTCGACGGTAAGCGTGTCACCGCCAAGTGTGAGCGAAGACTCCTGATTCGTGACCGCCCTGAGGATTGCGAGCTGTGTGTCGAAAGGGAGCGTCTCGTTTCCAGATGCCGAAGTCACAGTCGCAATCGAGGCAAACGCAATCGGCGCGCCGCCTTTCCGACTGATGATGTAAAAGTCCTTGCCGGCTTCCTCATAGGTATACTGGATATTGTTCGCCACAAATTCGTTCTGATTCTTGCCCTTTGCGAGCACGAACTGCGCCTGCGCGAGCGCCGGGAACGCATTCTTCTCGACCTGCTGGTAGCGGAGCTC
>CALLVJ010000324.1 GCA_938010625.1 uncultured Stomatobaculum sp.
GAGGTCGGTGAACTGCGCGAGTTCCGCGAGGCCTTCGCGGACGCGGGCCAGCACCGCTTCCTCGTCGCTGCCCGGCTCCAGATAAAAGCTCACGCGAGCCGTGCCGTCATCTGGCGGCAGCTCCGGCAGAATATCGATGAACATGCCCTTTGTGTCTCGCTCCGAGAGCGGCGCATTGTCCTCAATCTCAATGCCCTCAATGCCGCGTTCTGCGAGCGCAGCGCTCACGAGATCCACTGCCGCCTCTGTGGTATACAGCGTATACTTTTTCCATTGCATTGGGCGTTTTTCCTCCTGGCTCTGATATCGTCTAATCATAGCACAGCGCACTATGTTTGTAAAAGCGAGCTTCTGCAAAGACAAAAAGGGCAACTGCCCTGCGGCATCTCGCCGCCGGAACAGTCGCCCTGACCGTCTTACCTGTCAAGAGAACAGCCCCTTCTTTTTGCCGTTGCCCTGCATTGCTTCATCAAAGTTCCTCAGAGCCTCGCGCTGCTTTTCATTCAGTCTGGTCGGCACTTCGACGACCAGCGTCACATAGTGGTCGCCTCTCACCTTCGGATTGCGGAGGGAAGGAACTCCCTTGCCGCTCAGACGCACGCGCGTATCGGTCTGCGTTCCCGCCTTGACCGTGTACTCGACTTCGCCGTCCACGGTCTTAATCCGGATTGTGCCACCGAGCGCCGCTGTCGCGAACGAAACCGGCACGGTTGAAAAAATATTCGTGTCCTGGCGCTTGAAGATCGGATGCGGGCTCACAATGCACTCGACGAGCAGATCACCGCGCTCGCCGCCGTTCACCCCCGGCTCACCGCCGTGCGGCATTCTGACCGAGAGCCCGTTGTCGATACCCGCCGGAATGCTGACTTCAAAACTCTTCCGGACGCGCTTGAAACCTGTGCCGTTGCAAGCCGTACACTTCTCCTTCACAATCTTACCGCTGCCGTGACAGGTCGGACAGGTCTGCACGTTCTGCACAGTGCCAAACATAGTCTGGCTCATCTTGACAATCTTGCCCTGCCCCTTACAGGTGGGACAAGTCTCCGGTGCGCTTCCCGGTTTTGCGCCGCTGCCCTTACAGGTCTCGCACTCCTCCTTGTAATCAATCGTGATCTTCTTTTTACAGCCAAAGACCGCCTCTTCAAAGCTGAGGCGCACGGTCGCGCGGACATTCGCGCCGCGCATCGGCGCATTGGCCGCCTGGCGCTGCGCTCTCTGACCACCGCCAAAGAAGCTGCCAAAAATATCGCCGCCGCCAAAGAAGTCGCCGAAAATATCGCCGAAGTCGGCTGCATTACCCTCATAGAAACCGCCGCCGCTGCCGCCGCCCATGCGCGGATCAAAGGCCGCATGCCCGAACTGATCGTACTGTGCCCGCTTCTTAGGATCGCTCAGAACGGAATAAGCTTCGTTGACTTCCTTAAAAGCCGCTTCCGCCTGCTTGTCGCCGGGATTTGCATCCGGATGATACTTCTTCGCGAGCATCCGATATGCCTTTTTCAGCGCCGCATCGTCCGCGTCCTTCGAAACCCCAAGCACCTCATAATAATCGCGCTTCTGTTCTGCCATCGTGATCCTTTCTCAAACGGACACGCGAGAGCCAGGCTCCCGCGTGCCATCCGTTTTTTAGACTTCCTTGAAATCGCCGTCCACAACGCCGTCATCCGGCTTGGAACCGCCGTTGTCCGCAGCACCCTGACCCGCATTCTGGTTCTGCTGTGCGTTCTCATAGACCTTCTGGAAGAGCTGCTGCGCGCTTGCCATCAGCTTCTCCTTGTTTGCCTTGATGTCCGCGACCTGCTCGTCCGTCATGGACTCCGCCGGCGCGCGGTTCACAGCCTCTTTGAGCGCCGCGAGATCTGCCTCGACAGCAGACTTGTCGCTCTCACTGATCTTGTCGCCGACCTCCTGGATTGCCTTTTCAGTCTGGAAGATGAGGGAGTCGGCGTCATTTCTCTCGTCAATCGCCTCTTTCTTCTTCTTGTCCTGCGCCTCGTACTCAGAAGCTTCCTTAACCGCTTTGTCAATGTCCTCCTTGGACATATTGGAGCCGGAAGTAATCGTGATGTGCTGCTCCTTGCCGGTGCCGAGATCCTTTGCCGAGACATTCACAATGCCGTTTGCATCAATATCGAAGGTGACCTCAATCTGCGGCACACCTCTCTTCGCCGGCAGAATGCCGTCGAGGCGGAACTGACCGAGACTCTTGTTGTCGCGCGCGAATTCACGCTCGCCCTGCACAACATGGATGTCGACAGCAGACTGGTTGTCCTCCGCCGTCGAGAATACCTGGCTCTTCTTGGTCGGAATTGTCGTATTTCTCTCAATCAGCTTGGTCGCGATTCCGCCCATGGTCTCAATCGAAAGAGAGAGCGGCGTGACATCGAGAAGCAGCACATCGCTTGCGCTCGAATCGCCTGCGAGCTTGCCGCCCTGCACCGCTGCGCCGATGGCAACGCACTCGTCCGGGTTCAGGGTCTTTGATGGTTCCATGCCGGTGAGCTGCTTTACCTTCTCCTGCGCGTTCAACATACGGGTCGAACCGCCGACCAAGAGCACTTTGCCGAGATCTGCATTGGTGACGCCGGCATCGCGCATTGCATTCTGCACCGGGATGACGGTGCGCTCAATCAGATCTGCGGTGAGCTCATCAAACTTTGCGCGGGTCAGATTCATCGCGAGATGCTGCGGACCTGCTGCGGTCGCCGTGATAAACGGAAGGTTAATCTCAGTCGTGGTCGCAGTCGAGAGCTCCTTCTTTGCTTTCTCAGCCGCCTCTTTCAGTCTCTGCAGCGCCATCTTGTCCTGACCAAGATCCACGCCGACCTGCTTCTTGAACTCGTCAATCATCCACTGGGTGATCTTGTTGTCGAAGTCGTCGCCGCCAAGATGCGTGTCGCCATTCGTCGCGAGCACCTCGATGACACCCTCACCAATGTCAATGATCGAGACATCGAAAGTGCCGCCGCCGAGGTCATAGACCATAATCTTCTGCTCTTTGTCGTTGTCAAGGCCGTAAGCGAGCGCTGCCGCTGTCGGCTCATTGATGATACGCTTGACTTCGAGGCCCGCAATCTTGCCTGCATCCTTCGTTGCCTGACGCTGCGCGTCGTTAAAATATGCCGGCACCGTGATGACTGCCTCCGTGACCTTCTCGCCAAGATAACTCTCCGCGTCCGCCTTCAACTTCTGTAGAATCATGGCGGAAATCTCCTGTGGCGTATAGCTCTTGCCGTCAATTGTCACCTTGTAGTCCGTACCCATGTGGCGCTTAATCGAAGAAATCGTGCGG
>CALLVJ010000325.1 GCA_938010625.1 uncultured Stomatobaculum sp.
GTATTTTAGTCAATAAAGATGGCTATCGCTATTTACAAGACTACGGTTTGGGACCGGAAACACCAATCGGCAAACCGGAAAACAAATACATGGAATTAGGCCCTCGTGACAAAGTATCCCAAGCATTCTGGCAAGAATGGCGTAAAGGCAACACATTGAAAACAGCCAAAGGCGTTGATGTGGTGCACTTAGACTTACGTCACCTTGGTGAAAAATACTTACACGAACGTTTACCATTCATTTGTGAATTAGCAAAAGCTTATGAAGGTGTCGATCCGGCACAAGCGCCAATTCCTGTGCGTCCGGTGGTTCACTACACCATGGGTGGTATCGAAGTTGACTTCAACAGCGAAACCCGCATTAAAGGTTTATTTGCGGTAGGTGAATGTGCCTCTTCCGGTTTACATGGCGCTAACCGTCTAGGTTCCAACTCCTTGGCTGAATTAGTGGTATTAGGTCGTGTTGCGGGTGAATACGCGGCACAACGCGCAATTGAAGCCACACCAGCTAACCAATCCGCACTTGATGCTCAGGCGCAAGATATTGTAAAACGCTTGAGCGACCTCTATAACCAAGAAGGTACTGAGTCTTGGTCTGAAATTCGTGACGAAATGGGTCAAGCTATGGAAGAAGGCTGCGGTATCTATCGTACCCAAGAAAGTATGCAACAAGCAGTAGATAAGATTGCAGAACTCAAAGAACGTTACAAACACATTCGAATTACTGACCGTTCTAGCGTATTTAATACAAACTTATTATATACCGTTGAATTGGGTTACATTTTGGATGTGGCGCAGTCTATTGCGAAGGTGATCGGCGCAGATAATAAGAAGGACGGGTATCTGGAGGGCAACGGATATCTGGTCAGCTGGTGCTTTGGACACCTCATCGAGCTGGCAGCACCGGACGCCTATGACCCGAAATACCAGAAATGGAAGAAGGAGGACCTTCCGATCTTTCCGGAACCCTTTCGCTATGAAGTGACGGAGAGCACAAAGAAGCAGTTCCGAAAGCTTCAGGAGCTAATGAAGTGGGAAGATGTAATAAGCCTTGTGGAGGCGACGGATGCCGGACGGGAGGGAGAGCTGATCTTCCGACTTGTCTATCACAAAGCCGGATGCAGAAAGCTTTTCGAGCGCCTCTGGATCTCTTCGATGGAGGACAAGGCCATCGAGGAGGGCTTCCGGAATCTCCGACCATCATCTGAATATGATGCGCTCTATGAAGCAGCGCTCTGCCGGGAACGGGCCGACTGGATCGTCGGGATCAACGCCACCCGGCTTTTTTCATGCCTTTACGGTCAGACCTTGAACGTGGGCCGTGTCATGACGCCGACACTTGCCATGCTGGTTAAGCGGCAGGAGGAGATCGACACATTCAAGTCGGAGCCGTTTTACTCAGTCCGGATCAAAGCTTCCGGTGTAGTGGCGGAGGGAAGAAAATGCAAGGACAAGGCAGAAGCAGAAAACATCTTACAGGCGGTCAGGGACTCCGGAAAGGCAAAGGTGGAGAGCCTTCAGAAGACAGAAAAGTCAGAGAAGCCTCCCCTTCTGTATGACCTGACCACGCTCCGAAGAGAAGCAAACCGGCGGTACGGATTCACGGCACAGCAGACACTGGATTACACGCAGAGCCTCTACGAGAAGAAGCTGGTCACCTACCCCAGAACGGACAGCCGTTATCTGACGGACGAGATGGAGGACAGCGTGAAAGTCCTCGCCTGCCAGATGAAGGAGAAGTATGGTTTCACCGGGATTGTTTACCTGAATTCCAGCCAGGTCATCAACAGCAAAAAAGTGAGTGACCACCACGCCATCATTCCCACAGAAAATGCGGCTTCGGCGGATTTCTCCCAGATTCCGTATGAGGAGCAGAAGATACTGGGACTTGTGACAGCAGAGCTGTTATCTGCTCTTGGAAGACCCTGCTTGTCCGAGGAGTATCATCTGACACTAAGATGCGCCGGAGAAAAATTTACTGCTTTCGCAAAGAAAATAACGGATCCGGGCTGGCATGAGATCCAGGACTGGATTCTCGGAAAGGAAAGAACAAGGAAAGATGACTGCAGCAATGATGCATCCGGCAAAGATACATCCCCTGAGAATGCACCGGACGAAAACAAATCGGGTGAAACTGCATCTGGCATGAGTCTTGCAGCTGTCCTTGCTGCTGATCCTTCCCTTTTTGCAGAGGGACGTGAGGTCATCGTGCAGGATCCCGAAATCCGTGCTAGAAAGACGCAGCCGAAGAAGCCATATACGGAGAATACACTTCTTTCTGCAATGGAGCGGGCAGGAAGCAGCGAGACACCGGACGAGGCGGAACGCAAGGGTCTTGGAACTCCAGCTACAAGAGCAGGAATCATTGAGAAGCTGGTCCGAATCGGTTTCCTGGAAAGGAAGGGCAACAACAAGACAAAATATCTGGTTCCTACCCATAAGGGCATCTCTCTCCATTGGAAAATGTCCTGCCTGCGGAAGTCCCGTGATTGAAAAATCAAAAGGTTTCTTCTGCAGCAACCGGGATTGCCGCTTCGCTCTCTGGAAGGAGAATCGCTATTTTGATTCGATCGGAAAGAAGATGACAAAACAGATCGTGGAGGAGCTGCTTAATACCGGTAAGGCGAATCTCAGAAAGTGCAGGTCCAGAAAATACGGAAAGACCTATGACGCGACCTTGCTTCTGGACACAGATGACAAGGGACAGGCAGTCTTCCGTATGGAGTTCCCGGACCGGAAGAGAAAGTGATCAGACCGGATCAGACCGATAGAGAAAGTGAGGAGTGAGATGAATCAGACAGGAAGCAAAATCATGAAATGGGACGAGATCAATGGCAGGGAAGAAGAGATCACTGAACCTCATATCACACCGAAGGACCGAATGGAAGAGCCGGAGGTTGGCCTCGGCAGTAATTATTTGAAGGCTGCTGAGGAACAGATCGAGGACGATTATGACTCCATCGATGGCATTGTGAATAACGGGAAGCGAGATGACACGGATGGTCGCGCGGAATCAGAACGCATGTCAGTCAAAGAGAAGCTCCGCGAGCAGGAAGAGAAGCTGCGGACGAGACCTACCGAGCTGCCGCACCGCGAGAAGGATCCTCTCTGCCCGGACCGGAATCTCTGCTGATAGAGAAGAGCCGATGGGAAGACAGGAGAAACGCCTGGAGGTGAGACTCACGGAAGAGGAACTTCACCTCATGGAAGAGAAAATGAAACGGGCTGGCATCAAGAACAAGAGCGCGTATTTTCGGAAGATGGTGATCGACGGCTATCTGATCCAGATGGATCTCTCCTGTGTCCAGGAAATGATCCGGCTTCTCCGGATCAATGCCAACAACTTGAATCAGTACGCACGCAAAGCCAACGAGTGCGGGTTTGTCTATCTGGAGGATATCCAGAGCCTTCAGAAACAGCAGAAACTAATGTGGATCGAGATGCGGAAAATCCTTGAAGAGCTCAGTAAGCTGGGACAGCATTGAAGTGATATACCGGAACAGGAAAAGGAGGAAACCGGATGGCGGCGACTAGACTGATCGCGATGCATCAGAACAAGGGAAAATCGATCGCCCAGTGCCTGAAGGATCGGACAGATTATGCCAAGAACGGCGAGAAGACCGAAGACGGCGAACTGATTTCCTCCTATGCTTGCGACAAGGAGACGGTAGACCAAGAGTTCCTTCTGGCAAAACAGAAATATTTACGGATAACCGGAAGAAAGCCGAATGGCGACATCATCGCTTATCAGATCAGACAGTCATTCAAGCCTGGAGAAGTCACACCGGAGGAAGCAAACAGTATTGGTTATGAAACCGCGATGCGCTTCACCAAAGGCAATCATGCCTTCATCGTGGCGACACATATCGACAGAGCGCATGTTCACAATCATGTGATTTTCAATTCCACAAATCTTGACTGCGACCGCAAGTTCCGCGACTCCTGGTGAAAGCTGGGAAACATTTCGCAATCCGCGGCCCAGGCCAGAAGCGTTTCATCCGATTCCGATCTCTTGGAGAAGGCTATACCGAGGAAGATATCCGAAAGCGGATTGCAGGGGAAATAGAATTTCAACCGGATGATCAAAGGGCAAAATCCATGAAGAGCGGGAGTAGAAGATCCGGAGATTCCAGGAAAAAGCAGAAGCGTGAATTTGATCTTCTCATCGATATCAATCAGAAGATGCAGGACGGCAAGGGAAAAGGCTATGAACGCTGGGCGAAGGTCTTCAATGTGAAGCAGGTTTCGAAGGCGCTTCTCTTTCTCCAGTCACATGGCATCAGGGATTATGCGGAGCTTTCAAAAAGGGCTGAAAATACCGCAGATCGTTTTCATACTTTGTCAGATTCAATCAAAGAGAGGGAAGATCAGCTAAAGGGAATCGCGGAGTTAAAAAAGCAGATCATCAATTACGTGAAGACAAAGGATGTTTACGCGGCCTACCGCAGGTCTGGCTACAGCAAGAAATTTTTTGAAGAGCACCGACAGGAGATCACGCTTCATCAGGCGGCGAAGGAAGCATTCAACAGGCTGGATAGCAGAAAGCTGCCGAAGGTAAAGGAACTATCCGAAGAATACGGGCAGATTCTTTCAGAGAAGAGAAAGCTCTATGAGGAATACCACACAGCCAAGAAGGAGATGATGGACTACCAGATCGCAAAGAGGGACATTGATGAATTCCTGAAACTCGATCAGGAGCAGAAGAAGCAGGAAAAGGAAAAATCAAAAACAGAAATCCGCTGAATGATGGGCAGGTGGCACCTTTACAGATGCTGCCTGCCCGCTTTTTTTTATTTCTGAGAATGCTGCGCAGAGAAGATTCTGATTACTGATGAGCACGACGGGGTCTGAGGATTTGCTATTGGTCATTGCATAAGCGCTCGCATTTCGAGTGCGCCGCCTGTCCGTCCGCGGACAGATCTGGGGGATTGGGGGTTACTCCATCAACAAGCACAGACCGTTTGTGAGGAAACGGGCACTGCTTGCCATTACCTGGGCATGTGATGGTGGATACATTCCACTTCGCAAAAAAAAACTTCGAGAAATTAAATATGAATTGAATGATCTCATTGAAGAGACTGCGCATATAGGGTATAATCAGTGACATGAGTGAAAATTTGCATAGTTCAGAGGAAATAACAGTATCTTTCATAAACACCTTTATTTGACGAGGTAGACATTATGTCACTTTCATACAATGGGCTGTGGAAATTATTAATCGATAAGAACATGAATAAGATGGACTTGATGAAGGACGTGGGAATTAGCAGTGGAACCGTTGCTAAGATGACAAAAGGTGAACCTGTCTCAATGACGATTCTGGAGAAAATCTGCGATAAGCTGAATTGTGATGTTGGAGACCTAGTTCATTTTGTAAGCGAGAAGGGATCCGAGACAAAGTAACGGGAGTTTTATTGGGAAAACGGTTATAGAAAAAGATGGATACATTTAACAATACCACCAAGGTTGTCAAAGATGATCTTGAACGGAAAATTAAATCCGGCAGCAGGATATCTATTGCGGCGGCATGTTTCTCAATCTATGCTTATCAGGCACTGAAGAATGAGTTGGAGGATTGTGATGAGTTTCGCTTTATCTTCACATCTCCAACTTTTGTTGCGGAAAAAACGCCAAAGGAGCGCCGGGAGTTCTATATTCCTCGCCTGAATCGTGAGAAGAGTCTTTATGGTACAGAGTTTGAGGTCCGCCTTAGAAATGAGCTGAAACAGAAGGCTGTGGCGAAAGAATGTGCAGACTGGATGCGCAGGAAGGCTCAGTTTCGTACCAACACCACCCGGGAAGGCATGAACAATTTCATGGTTGTGGAGAATCCGGAAGATACCTATACGTATATGCCGATGAATTCATTCACAGCTGTGGACCTTGGCTGTGAGCGTGGAAATAACATCAGTAACATGGTCACCCGATTCGAGAATCCGGCAAGCAGAGAGTTCCTGAATCTTTTTGAAACGGTCTGGCAGGACAAGGAGAAGCTGACGGATGTTACCAATGAAGTCATCGATATGATCTCTACGGTCTATCAGGAGAATTCTCCTGAGCTGATCTACTTCATGACGCTCTACAACATCTTCAGTGAATTTCTCGATGACATCTCTGAAGACGTTCTGCCAAATGAGGCGACTGGCTTCAAAAACAGTGTGATCTGGAACAAGCTTTATAATTTCCAGAAGGACGCTGCCCTTGGCATCATCAACAAACTGGAGCAGTACAACGGCTGTATTCTCGCGGACAGCGTTGGTCTAGGTAAGACCTTTACAGCTCTTGCAGTGATCAAGTACTACGAAGGACGGAATAAGAATGTCCTCGTACTTTGCCCGAAGAAGCTCTCTGAGAACTGGATGACCTACCGTGGAAATCTCGTGAACAATCCATTGGCCGCTGACCGTTTCCGTTATGATGTCCTTTATCACACGGATCTATCCAGAAACAGCGGAATGACCCCGATTGGCCTGCCTATCGATCGGATCAACTGGGGGAACTATGACCTTGTCGTTATTGATGAGAGCCATAACTTCCGTAACGGCAATGGGACAAATACGCATGGCGGCGAGAAAGAAAACCGCTACATGCGCCTGATGAATCGGGTGATCCGTCCGGGAGTTAAGACAAAGGTCCTTATGCTCTCTGCGACACCGGTCAATAACCGCTTCTATGACCTCAGGAATCAGCTGGCTCTTGCCTATGAGGGAAATCCAGAAGAAATCAACGACAAGCTGAATACGAAGTCGGACATTGATGCAATCTTCCGGCAGGCGCAGAGGGTCTACAACGCCTGGTGCAAGCTCCCAGAAAAAGAGCGGACGACCCAGAATCTTTTGTCCCAACTTGACTTCGATTTCTTTCTTTGAAGTGCTGGATGCTGTCACGATTGCCAGATCCCGCCATCATATACAGACCTACTATGACACAAAGGATATCGGGACCTTCCCGACAAGGAATAAACCGATTTCCTTATACCCCAAACTTACGGACAAGCCAGGTGCGATCAACTACAAGGAAGTCTATGAGTGCCTGTCTGATCTGAAGCTGACCATTTATACACCGACCCGGTTCATTCTTCCGAGTAAATTGTCGAAGTACTTGTCAGAGGAGGAGACGGAGAATTTCAGAAAGGGCCGTGAAGCAGGTATTCAGCGATTGATGAATATCAACCTTCTGAAGCGAATGGAGAGCTCAGTTCATTCCTTCCTGCTGACCGTGCAGCGGGTTTATCAGTATCTGTATGATACGGAGCAGATTATCGAAGATTTCAAGAGAGGCGGCAATGCTAACCTGAAGGAAATGACCGACCTCTCTGGGGAGACCGCTGACTTTGACGATGACGATCAGAATACAGATTTCTTCTCTGTAGGCAAGAAAGTGCAGATCGATTTGCGGGATATGGACTATGTCTCATGGGAGCGGGATATAAAGGCGGATATTGATACGCTTTCTGTTCTCATAAGCATGGTTGAAGATATCAC
>CALLVJ010000326.1 GCA_938010625.1 uncultured Stomatobaculum sp.
ACCTGCACTTGCCCAGGACAACGCATTGCCCTGTAAATCAGTCAACGTAACAATCGTATTGTTAAACGAAGACTGAATGTGTGCCTGGCCGCGTTCAACGTTTTTCTTAACGCGCTTCTTGGCGGACGCCTTCTTCGCGCTTGACATCTGCTGCTTTGCCATTAAACTAACCTACTTTCTCGTCTACTTGAACCAAGTTCGCTCCTGTCATTAAAACATGCAACGTGATTCAATTCTGCGGTTACTAAAATTACTTCTTCTTATTAGCAACGGTCTTTCTCGGGCCTTTGCAGGTTCTTGCATTCGTCTTGGTCTTCTGACCGCGAACAGGCAAGCCCTTGCGATGGCGAATTCCGCGATAGCAGCCGATTTCGGTGAGTCTCTTGATGTCCATGGCGATCTGTCTTCTCAGATCACCTTCAACAACCTGAGTTTCAGCGATCACTTCGGCAATCTTCTTGACTTCGTCATCGGTGAGATCCTTCACTCTCGTGTTCGGATCCACGCCGGCCTGGGACAGAATTCTGTTGGAACTCGCCACACCAATCCCATAGATATAGGTGAGACCGATTTCAACACGCTTCTCTCTCGGTAAATCAACGCCTGAAATACGAGCCATTGTGCTGTCTTCCTCCTGTATTATTTTTGCTGCGTCTTAGCCTTGTCTCTGCTTGTGCTTCGGGTTCTCGCAGATGATTCTGACAGAGCCCTTGCGCTTGATGACTTTGCACTTCTCGCACATCGGCTTGACTGAAGATCTGACTTTCATTGTGTGATACTCCTTTCATCTGCCAACAAAGTCGCCGTAGTAGTATAACACCTTTGTATCGGCTTTACAAGCCTGCGGCGCACCCCTGCAGATTATTTATTTCTCCAAGTGATTCTGGCCTTGTTCAGGTCATAGGGCGATAATTCCACCGTCACCCGGTCGCCCGGGAGTATACGGATATAGTTCATTCTGAGCTTGCCGGAGATGTGTGCGAGCACCTGGTGGCCGTTTTCCAGCTCCACCTGAAACATCGCATTCGGCAGCTTTTCAATGACCTTGCCTTCCAGCTGGATTACGTCGGTCTTTGACATCCTACTGTCCTTTCGGTTTAATGCACTCTGTCCGGATCGTTCTTGCCGAGCGATAAAATCTCCGGTTCGCCGTCCGTAATCAGAATTGTGTTCTCGTAGTGGGCTGCGAGACTGCCGTCCGCCGTCGTCACGGTCCAGCCGTCATCGCCCCAGTCCACTTCATAAGTTCCGATGGTGATCATCGGCTCCAGGGCGAGGGTCATGCCCGCCTGCAGGCGGATGCCCTTGCGGTTCATGCGGAAATTCGGAACTTCCGGATCCTCGTGCATCTCAGTGCCAATGCCGTGGCCAACCAGATCCCGAACCACACCGTAGCCGCGCTCCTCGGCATAGTCGCCGATTGCGCCGCAGATATCATTCAAGTGGTTGCCCGCCTTGGCAAAGCGGAGCCCTGCAAAGAAGGATTCACGCGTCACGTCAATCAGATTCTGCGCTTCTTTCGAAATCTGGCCGATCCCCCAGGTTCTGGCTGCATCGCTCTGCCAGCCCTTCCAGATCACACCCGTGTCGAGCGAGACAATGTCACCCTCACGAATCACGCGCTTCTTCGAGGGAATGCCGTGAACTATCTCATCGTTCACGGAAACGCACACACTCGCGGGATAGCCCTCATAGCCGAGGAACGAGGGAATGCAGTCGTAGCCGCGAATCAGTTTCTCGCAGAGTCTGTCAATCTCAAGGGTCGTCATACCAGGCTTCAGTGCTGTGTGGAGCTCCTCGTGCACTTTGGCGAGGATCTCGCCTGCCTCGCGCATCAGCTGAATCTCATGTTCCGATTTTACCGTCACTGCCATTTCTTAACTCCAATCTCCGGGGTCTCTCAGAGCAACGCTTTGATTGCCTCGAACACTTCTCCCATCTCCTGCGTGCCGTCCACTTCTCTGAGGACGCCCTGCTCCCTGTAGTAGTCAATCAGAGGCTTGGTCTGCTCGTGGTAGACCTTAAGGCGCGCTGTCACCGTCTCCGGCTTGTCATCTGCGCGCTGTACAAGTGCATGTCCACAGACGTCGCAGACATTTTCCCGCTTTGGCGCGCGATAACGGATGTGATAGCTCTCGCCGCAGTTCGGACAGCTGCGCCGCCCGTCCATACGGTCAATGATCGCCGCATCCGGCACTTCAATATCGACCGCGGCATCAATTTCTGTGCCCTCAGCTGCGAGTGCCTCTGTCAGCGCCTCCGCTTGCGGTATAGTCCGTGGGAAGCCGTCCAACACATAGCCACCGCTGCAATCTGCCTCATGAATGCGATCTTTCAGCATCCCGATCGTCACTTTGTCCGGCACGAGACCGCCTGCATCCATATAGCGCTTTGCCTCAAGGCCGAGCGGGGTGCCCGCTTTGATGTTTGCGCGAAAAATATCTCCGGTCGAGATATGGGGAATCCGATAGTACTCTGCAATCCGTTTTGCCTGTGTCCCTTTTCCGGCGCCAGGGGCGCCGAGCATAACAATCTTCACTGCCTTCTCCTTTGTTAGCGTGCCCATCGCAATGTAGAGCATCCGGCGGACAAACCTGCCCGCCGGACGCCGCGCTCTGCGTTAATTTTCGAGAAAACCCTTGTAGTTTTTCACCAGAGTAATCGACTCAATCGACTTCAACGTCTCGAGAATTACGCCGACAATAATGATCAGAGAGTTTCCGGTGAACGTGAGCGAGCCAACATTGAACACGCCCGATATGAAAATCGGAATCACGGCAACAACCGTGAGACCCGTCGCACCGAGAAAGATGACATACTTCAAAACTTCACTCAGATAGTCACTGGTCGGCCGCCCTGGGCGAATACCCGGAATAAAGCCGCCGGACTTCTTCATATTGTTCGCGACCTCCAGCGGATTAAAAGTGATGGAGGTGTAGAAATATGCGAACAGGATGATGAGCACGATGTAAATTATCAGGCCAATCGAATACGCCGGGCGCTCCGACTTGAGCCAGTTCGAAGAGTTCAGAACCATGATGATTTTGCCCGGAATGCTCGCATAGTTTACATTGAAGAACTGTGCGATCACGACTGGCATCGACATGATTGAGCTCGCGAAGATGACCGGAATCACGCCTGCGGTGTTGACCTTGAGCGGAATTTCCGAGGCCTGCCCATTGCTCATCATTCTTCTGCCCTGCATCTTCGCCGTGTACTGCACCGGAATGTGGCGCTCTGCGTCGCAGAGCAATACGACAAAGACAGTCATGAGCAGAACAAAGGCAACGATAATCAGACCTGCGACCACTGCCGTCGCCGGTGACTTTGCATTCATGATGAAGCGCTCCCAGAGTGTCGCAAAGTCATTCGGAATCGAAGACAGAATGTTAATCAAAAGCACGATTGAAATGCCATTGCCGACGCCCTTCTCCGTGATTCTCTCGCCAATCCACATCAGGAAAGCGGAGCCCGCTGTCATCGCCGCAATCGTGACGACAACGTTCTTAAACGTGAAGTGTGTCAGCAGACCCTGGCTGCCGAAACCGACCGCCATGGCAATCGACTGAATGAGTGCGAGCGCGACCGTGAGGTAACGCGTATAGCTCAGCATTTTCTTTCTGCCGTCTTCACCCTCCCGCTGGAGCTCTTCGAGCTGCGGAATGGCAATGGTCATCAGCTCCATGATAATAGAGGCTGTGATATAAGGCGTAATGCTGAGTGCGAGAACACTCATCTGCTCAAAGGAACCGCCGGTGATTGCATTGAAGAAATTGAATGCGTTGCCGGCGCCCTGACGCTGCTGTTCAAAGAAGTTCTTCAGATAATCTGTATTCACACCTGGAATGGGGAGATTGCTTCCAAAGCGGATCACAATCAGCATCAGCAGGGTGAAGAGAAGACGCTCTCGAACCTCCTTGACTTTTAATGCCTTTTGGAGACTCTTCAGCATGTTTACAGCACCTCGCAGGTACCGCCTACTGCCTCAATCTTTGCCTTTGCGCCTTTGCTGACTGCGTGGACCTTGACAGTCAGCTTCTTCGTGAGCTCACCGTTTCCAAGGATCTTCACGCCATCGCGCGCGTTGGAGATGATGCCGAGTGAAAGGAGCGCCTCAGCCGTCACTTCGCTTCCATTCTCGAACTTCTCAAGTCTCTCGACATTGACAGCTACGATGTCCTTTGTGTTGCGGTTCTTGAAGCCTCTCTTCGGAAGGCGTCTGTAGAGCGGCATCTGGCCACCTTCGAAGCCAGGTCTCGGTGCACCGGAACGCGCCTTCTGCCCCTTATGTCCCTTGCCGGCAGTCTTTCCGTTGCCGGACC
>CALLVJ010000327.1 GCA_938010625.1 uncultured Stomatobaculum sp.
CTGCAACTCGCGCTCGTCGCAACGGTCGCGCTGCTTTTGACAGGGTGTAGCGCAAACAAGACAGAGACTCGTGCGGGGAGCGAATCTGTCCGCACGGAGAGTGCTGCGCCAGGGGCAGAGAGCACTGTGGAGAGCGCGGGAGCCGGCGGTCGTGTGGCAGAGACGGCTGCGCTGCCGGACGGTGTCTATACGGCGCGCTTTGAGACCGACAGCTCGATGTTCCATGTGAGCGAGGCACTTCACGACCGCGGGAGGCTGACTGTAAAGGACGGGAAGATGACCCTTCATGTGTCGCTCCAGTCGAAGCGCATTCTGAATCTCTTCTCAGGGCGCGCGGAAGATGCCCAAAAAGAGGGCGCCGCGCGCCTCGAGCCGACGACAGATACAGTCAGGTTTGAGGATGGGACAAGTCAGGAAGTCTATGGCTTTGACATTCCTGTTCCGGCGCTCGACACAGAGTTCCCGCTCGCCCTCCTCGGCACCAAGGGCGTCTGGTATGACCACCAGGTCAAGGTCACAGAAGTCAAAGCAGAAGAGATCAGTCAGGCGGCAGCTCCGGAGATTCCGGGGCTGCGCTTTGTTAAACGGATGGATCTCCGCTACGCAAAGACTTTTGACGTCTATTTTTACGAGAGGGACTTCGCGCTGATTGACGTGCACGGCGCACAGCGCTATCTCGTGATTCCGGCGGGCGAGACAGTGCCGGCTGGGCTCGCCGCAGACATTGTGCAATTACAGCAGCCGCTCGACCATATCTACCTCGCGGCGACCGCGGCGATGAGCCTCTTTGAGGTCAATGGCGCGCTCAATGATGTCCGCTTTACCGGCACTATGGCAGAGGGCTGGCACATCGAAGCGCCGAAGCAGGCGCTTTCGAGCGGCGCGATGCGCTTTGCGGGAAAGTACAGCGCGCCGGACTACGAACTGCTCACGTCGGAGGGCTGCGATCTCGCCATTGAGTCGCTGATGATTCTGCACGCGCCGGAGGTGAAGGAGATGCTTGAGCGGCTCGGCATTCCGGTCTTTGTCGACTACTCGAGCAATGAGAGTCACCCGCTCGGGCGCACCGAGTGGGTGCGGCTCTACGGCGTTCTGAGCGGCCATCAGGAAGCGGCTGAGCAGTTTTTCGCCGCGCAGTGCGGAAAGATGGATGCGCTCCGGCAGATTGCGGACAGCGGAAAGCGGGTTGCCTTTTTCGCGATGAACCGCGACGGAAGTTTTATTGTCCGGCGTCGCACCGACTATGTGCCGAAGATGATTCAGCTCGCAGGCGGGCACTATGTTGGTGTTGGCGTGGATGAGGCGGGCAGGAGCTCGGTGCAGCGCGTGTCGCGCGAGGCCTTCTTCCAGGCCGCGCGCGATGCCGATGTATTGATTTACAATGCGACGGTCGAGGCGCCGCTCAAGAGCCTTGCAGAGCTCTTGGCAAAGGATGAGCTCTTTGCCGATTTCAAGGCAGTACAGGCGGGCGAGGTCTACCAGCTCGGTGCGGACATGTACCAGTCGGCGGATGCCGTCGCTGCGCTGACCCTCGACTTTTCCGAGGTGCTGCACGGCGGCGATACTGGTTCGCTCTGCTATCTGAGGAAGCTCTCATGAGAGCGGGAAGACGGCGGAATGTGCTGGTCTTTCTGCTGCTCGGCATTTGCTTGCTGGTACTCTTTTACTGGAATCTCGCGGCGGGAACGGTCTTCTATGCGCCGGGGAAACTGCTCGCACTGTTTTCTGAGCGGAGCAGTGTGGACCCGGCGGCGAGCATTCTGTTCAAGATACGCCTGCCGCGCGCGCTGATGGCGCTGCTTCTCGGCGGTGCGCTCGCGGTCTCGGGCTTTCTCCTGCAGACCTATTTTGCCAATCCGATCGCGGGCCCCTTTGTGCTCGGCGTCTCTTCGGGTGCGCGGCTCGCGGTTGCGGTTTGCATGATGCTCTTCTTTTCGAAAAGCCGCGCGCTGAGCTCGTTCTGGCTCGTCTTTGCGGCCTTTCTCGGCTCCATGCTCGCGCTTGGTTTTCTGCTCGCGGTCTCAAGTCGGGTGCGCCATATGGCAGCGCTTTTGGTCGCCGGCATCATGATCGGTTATATCTGTTCGGCAGCGACGGATTTTCTCTTGAGCTTTGCGGCTGACTCCGAGATTATATCGCTGCACAGCTGGTCGCAGGGCAGCTTTTCGGGCATGAGCCTCGGCCAGGTCAGAATGGCGGCACTGCTCATTGCGGGCTGCGGCGTCGCGCTCCTGTTTCTCGCAAAACCGCTTGGCGCCGTGCAGCTTGGAGAGAGCTATGCTGAGAGCCTCGGCGTCAATGTGCTGTGGCTTCGCACGCTCTTAATTCTCCTCGCAAGCCTGCTCGCCGCGACCGTGACTGCCTTTGCGGGACCGGTCTCATTTGTCGGCGTCGCCGCGCCGTTCTTAATCCAGCGCCTGCTCCGGACAAACAGGCCGCAGCTTGTGCTGCCTGCCGCATTTCTCGGCGGCGCTGTCTTCTGCCTGGCGTCGGATTTCATCGCGCGGACGGCCTTCCAGCCGACTGAGCTTGCGCTCAGCACGGTGACCTCCTTTTTCGGCGCGCCGGTTGTGCTCTGGCTCTTGGTGAAACGGCGGGGAAAATGAGACAGTGATATAGGAGCAGAGATTCGGAGGATACGCGGAGGGAACATGTCGGTCACAAGTTTTTTACATTTGCGCGAAACAGGCGGCGAATTTGACATCCAAAAGTTCGGTGTAGAGATTGCAAAAAAGCATCCGGGAGAGGAGACAATGCCGCTTTCCCCGGAGGCAGCGACGGAGGATATCAAGGCGTGGCTCTTGCGCGTCGGTGTATAGAAGTCGATATAGTAAACGCGGAATTTCATTGGCATTCGAATTGACGCGATATCGCGGCATCGCTTTGTCATTGCGTAGCGATTAAAAAAAAGAACGGCGCTGTCAGTCAGAGGGGCATATCGAGAGTAGGAGGGGCTATGCGAAATAAGCAGCGGGCAAAGCTTGCGGCGGAGGGGGTCAAAACGGGCTACGGTTCGCGCGTGGTGCTCTCGGAGGTCGCGTTTGAACTTCACCCGGGCGAGGTCATGGCCCTGCTCGGCCCGAACGGCTGCGGCAAAAGCAACGTCGTCGAT
>CALLVJ010000328.1 GCA_938010625.1 uncultured Stomatobaculum sp.
CAAGCGCCTCCATCATACCCGAACGCTGTCGTGCCGTGAGCTCGCGCTTGTTGGCGGCCTCGATCCGCCTCATCGCCGATGGGCTGAGGTAGTCCGCGCGCTCCTTGAGCGCCGGAGAGCCATTTCCCATGCAGACCGCATAGCCCACCGTCTCCATCATCTCGAGATCATTCATGCTGTCGCCAAACCCGACGGTGTCGGCAATATCCGCACCAAAGTACTCGACGATGCGGCGCACACCCTTGCCCTTATCAAAATCATGGCTCACAATCTCGCCGTTCACGCAACCGTGCGCCGGAACATCCTGAATGATAAAGTGAAAATCCTCGCCGAGAAGACGTCTGCACGCTTCGAGCTGAGAAGCCTCCCGTGCCATGATGACAATCTTATGAATCGGTTGTCCCGCATAGTCCGCCATCGGACGGATGCCAAGGCTCTCGGAGAGTGCCTTGTGCCATCTCTCAATCTCAGAGTTACCGCCCTCCGTGCTGTCGAGGAAATCCTTCAAATCTGCATCTCCAAACGAACCCTCTGTGCCTTCAATCGTACAGAAAACGCCATTCCGGTGCAGGGCATCCAGTGCGAGCCGCAAGGTCTCTGGCGCAATCGGATGGTCATAGAGCACCTTGTCGCCGGCCTTTACATAGCCGCCTGAGCTCGCCACCATGCCGTCAAAGGGATAGCGAAGCAAAGGCTTTAACATGTCAGGATTTCTGCCGGTGCAGAGAAACAGCTTGTGTCCTTTGTTCCGCGCCTTTGCCATGGCGCGCACCGCAGAGGCCGGGGGAGTATTGGTTCCCGCCTCTGTCAGCGTCCCGTCAATATCCAGAAAAATCAGCTTGCTCATTTCTTTAATCCTTTTCCCCTTGCCGTGCGCTTTGTCTGCGCATGTGCCCCGGATTTCTTCGCAGCCTTCTCTGCTTTCAGTATGGCTTCTACCGTCTTCTTCGCCGCTTCCTCAGCTGCCTTCTTTGCCGCCACTTTCTCCGCTACTTTCTTTTCTTCGGCTGCCTTCTTCGCCGCTTCCTCAGCTGCCTCCTTTTCTTCTGCGGCTTTTTTTCTTGCGGCTGCCTTCTGTTCTTTTGCCGCCTGCTTTGCAGCTGCTTCGCGCTCTGCCTCCGCCTGCCTTGCCGCCTCAAGCTCCTCTTCTTTGCTCCAGAACAGCCATACAAAGCCAAAGGCCGGGAGACCGTAAGCCTTAGCGCGGCACCGGTCGCCATTCAGAAGATTGCGATACTCTTCTGGCTCGTTGATCCAGGCTGTGCCGTCCTGCACGTCAAAGTTAAAGAGCGCCACCAGTTTCTCGCCGTTATAGTAGCGGCCTATGCCGAGAATGTGGTCGTTGTACGTCTCCATAATCCAGGTATCGGCCTCGGAGCGAAAAACCGGATGCGCGGCGCGTATCGTCTCCAGTTCTCGGAGCGCCGTAAAAATTCTCCCCTCCCGGGTCGTCGGGTCTTTCCGCTTTTCGGCATCTTCCCAAGAGAAATTGCCCCGATGCAGGTAACGCGAATCGTCCCACTTGTAAGGATCTTCGTGATAACTGTAGTCATTCCGCTGTCCGATCTCGTCACCGGAATAAATCACTGGCACGCCAGACAACGTAAACAGGAAGGCATGCAGCATGATGTCAAGGCGGATAGCGCGATCCAGCTTCCACTGGTTGCCCTCATATTCCGCCGCCTCAATGCCGCAGAGCGACGCCGTGGTGCCGCAAAGTCTCGCATCGCCGATTCGGGGATCGTCATTGTAGAGCTCGCCCCGCGCGTCGGAGCCATAGAAATAGCCCCGGAAAAAGTCATTCAAAAAGTGCTTGTGCCCGACTTCATCAATGCCGAACTGTTTTAAGAAGCCATAGTCCAGTCCCCAACCAATGTCATCGTGACAGCGCAAATAGTTCAGAAACGAGTACTGCTTCGGCAACGCAAAAATCTGTCCGAGCTGATGCTTCATAAGCCGTACATCCCGAGTTGCCACCGTGTGCCAGGTCGTCGCCATCGTCGTGACATTGTAGAGCATATTGCACTCCGGCTTCTCAAGCGTGCCGAAATACGGTACAACTTTCGAAGGCTCCATCACAACTTCGCCGAGCAGCTGGGTCGCCGGGCAGACAATCTCCACTGCCATCCGCATGATGCGCACAAGTGTATGCACCTGCGGCAGGTTTCGACAAGTCGTACCTAGTGCCTTCCAGATATAGGGCACTGCATCGAGGCGGATGATGTCCGCGCCCTGGTTACAGAGGAAAAACAGGTTTTCGGTCATATCATTGAAGACCGTCGGATTCGCATAGTTCAAATCCCACTGATAGGGATAGAAGGTCGTCATGACCACCTTTTGCACCGCATCGCACCAACTGAAATTGCCAGGTGCTGTCTGCGGGAATACTTGAGGGACAGTGCGGTCAAAGTCGTTCGGAATATTCCAATTGTCAAAGAAAAAGTAACGATCTTGATACTCCTTTTCTCCGGCCTTCGCACGTCTTGCCCACTCGTGATCCTCGGAGGTGTGATTCATCACAAAGTCGAGGCAGAGACTCATCCCCCTCTTTCGGCAGTCAGAGGCGAGTGCGGCGAGATCCTCCATGCTCCCAAGCTCCGGCTGGATCTTCCGGAAATCAGAGACCGCATAGCCCCCGTCCGAACGCCCCTCCGGACTCTCGAGAAGCGGCATCAGGTGGACATAATTGACGCCGCTCTCCTTTAGATAATCGAGCTTTTCCCGGACGCCGTCCAAGGTCTCACCG
>CALLVJ010000329.1 GCA_938010625.1 uncultured Stomatobaculum sp.
GCCGCCGCCATGAACTCGAGATCGCCGTGGGTCTCGACGTAGCTGCAGAAGCGGTCGCACTGCTCGGCCACGGCGGTGTTGAGGATGATGTTGGGGTCCGAGAGGTTCTGCTGGCTGCCACACATGCGGAACTCGAACTTGTTGCCGGTGAAGGCGAAGGGCGAGGTGCGGTTTCGGTCGGTCACGTCGGCGTAGAGATTCGGGAGCGTATTGACATGGGTCTCGAGGCTCTTGCCGGAAATTGAGCTGCTCGCGCTGCCGTTTTCAATGATCTGTGCGACAATATCCTCGAGCTGGGTGCCGAGGAAGCAGGAGATGATTGCTGGCGGCGCCTCGTCTGCGCCGAGGCGGTGATCATTGCCGACATTGGCCGCGGAGAGGCGGAGAATATCTGCATGGGTGTCGACTGCCGCGAGCACGCAGGCAAGGGTCAGGAGAAAGAGCTGGTTCTCATGCGGGTGTTTGCCCGGATTTAAGAGATTCAGACCAGTATCCGTTGAGATGGACCAGTTGTTGTGTTTGCCGGAACCATTGACGCCCGCAAAGGGCTTCTCGTGCAGCAGACATTCGAGGCCGTGTCGCCCTGCCTGTTTCTGGAGGATTTCCATGGTCAGCTGGTTGTGGTCAACTGCGAGATTGGCTTCCTCAAAAATCGGAGCGAGCTCGTGCTGGCAGGGCGCCACTTCATTGTGCTCTGTCTTTGCGCTGACGCCGAGTTTCCAGAGTTCCAAATCGACATCGCGCATGAACGCGGCAATGCGCTTCCTGAGCACGCCGAAGTAGTGGTCGTCTAATTCCTGTCCTTTTGCGGGCATACTGCCAAAGAGCGTGCGGCCAGTGTAGATGATATCTTTCCGCTTCAAATACTTTTCGCGGTCAATGAGGAAGTACTCCTGTTCGGCGCCGACAGAGGGCTTAACCCAGTGCGCGTCGTTGATGCCGAAGAGCTTTAGGATGCGCAGGGCTTCGCGGTTCAAAGCCTGCATGGAGCGGAGCAGCGGTGTTTTCTGGTCGAGCGCCTCGCCGGCGTAGGCGCAGAATGCAGTCGGAATGCAGAGGGTCACACAGTCGCCCTCCTTTCGGAGGAAGGCAGGACTGGTGCAATCCCAAACCGTATAGCCGCGTGCCTCGAAGGTGGCGCGGAGACCACCGGAGGGGAAGGAAGAGGCATCGGTCTCGCTTCGGACCAGATTTTTGCCGGAAAATTCCAGAATGGCGCGTCCCTCATCGTCGACGCCGGAGAGAAAACTGTCATGTTTCTCGGCGGCGACGCCGGAGAGCGGCTGAAACCAGTGGGTGTAGTGGGTCGCGCCGTTTTCAATGGCCCATTCTTTCATCGCCTGGGCGACAGAATCTGCGATCGCAGGTTCGAGCTCATAGCCCTCTGTCATCATCTCCCGCACGCGCCGGTAGACAGCCTTCGGCAGACGCTCCCGCATCACGCGGTCGCTGAATACATTTTCACCGAACAGCGCCGCAATGTTTATTGTTTCGCGCTTTTCTCTCATGGCTCCTCCTTTTTGCTAAGTGATTTGTTTGCGTGACTGTACCACAGGAGAAAAGCAGTGTAAACAGAAACGGAGCAATTTCAGTAAATTGCATGGATATTTATGCGATAGATAGCGCTGTTTCAGCGAAAATCGTAGGAGAGGCGGAGTACATTCTGTTCGCGCGACACTGTGGCGACTGCGCCGTTGATCAGTGGGAGAGCGGGCGGCAGGTGACCGAAGTCCGCATCCATAATAATCGGGACGCGGTATTTTGCAAGCTGATGGAGAATTGCCTCATACTGGTCCAAGCCAAAGAGCGGTTCTGCGAAGTGCAGAGGACGGCCGATCAGAAAGCCGCTGCTATGCGAAAACCAGCCGCAGTGCGCAAGGTGCCAGAGTGCGCGCTCCATATCAAAGGCATTGAGGTCACAGGACTCAAAGAACCAGAGGATAGCTTCATTCGCGTAGCGTTCCAGAAAGGGTTTTATCTGATCGAAGGAGGTGCCCGCGAGCCCAAACAGGAGATCAAGGCAGCCGCCGAGGAGCCGCCCATGAAGTGCGACGGGCGCTTGGGTTTCTTGCAGTCGTCCGGTTTCATCTGGAATATAGCAGTGAAGCACAGTTTTGCGATCCAGATGGTAGGGGAGCAGCGGATGCGTTTCGTCGCGGAGCGCCGTATACTGCCAGCGGGAATAGTTGGTAAATTCGCTGCTTTTCCCACTGAGTAGGGCGAGCGCGTCGAAAAGTGACTGGTGCCAGGGCTCCATGCCAAAGGCAGGCGCATTGGGACCATAGACAGCCGCTGTGTCGCAGAGTGTCGGCAGGAGAAAGTTCAGATTCGTATTGTCTGAGAAACCCATGAACCACTTCGGCGGAGCTGCCTGGATCGAGCCGAAATCGACGGCATCCAGTATTGTGCACATGAGTTCTCCGCCGCCGCAGGAGAGGAGTACATCGACATTTTCCCGGGTGAAGAAGTCATTCACTTCTGCGGCGCAGGCTTCCGGCGTATTGCTGATGCCAATACCATTTTGGGCAAAGGCGTTGGGGCCGGTGACAGTCCGGTAGCCGAGAGCTTCGAATTTGCGGCGCGCATTTTGAAACGCGCTGCAGTAGGGTTCTGTGGCTGCGCCGAAAGAGGGGGCGATAAAGCCGATGCTTCCGTTTTCGGGTAAAAAGTGGGGATAGCGCATAGGGCCTCCTAAATACAAAGCGGATTTCGGTAAAAACCGATTTTGAGTTGAACTCTATTATGCCACCGAAGAGGCTTTCTTGACAGGAAATTGCGGGATAAATTAAGATGAGAGAATCATGATGAGAGATTCGGAAACGGGGGCATATTGTGAGCTGGAGCGGTATGAGAAGCAAACTGGAGAACGAATATCTTGCGGCGTCTCTCCGCGGGCATATTCAATATTTTGTGACGAGTTACAGCAGATGTCCGGATCACGAGGGGCGCGCAGCCATTCTCTATGACGGCAGGAAAATCATTGCCGGTTCCTATTACAACAACTGGACAAAAGCAGAGCAGTTTCCGCGAGATGAACGATATGATATGAGAATGGAAAAGGAGATGGCTTTTATGGATGACACTGCCGTACAGCTCGGCGTCTTTGACCAGCGGAGTTTCTATGAGGCCTTTTCGATTTTTGACAATCAGAGCATAAAAGAGAGTCTCTGCAGCGAAAATATGCTGGTCCGCGTTTTTGCAATTTTGGATCGCAGGGTTGGAAAACGGAGACTGGAAAAAATAAGGCAGGGAATCGAAGGAGAGGGAAAAACATTTCGGAAATTTTTTGCGATACGGGCAGCCGCGGAGGGACTGTGCGCAGAGAGGAGACGGGAGGAATGAGGAGAGAGATGAAACGGGTCGCGGGACTTCCGCTGCCGCTCTACCTCGTCGTGCTCGGTCTGCTTTGCCTCGCGCTGTGGCGCGGCGTGATTCCGGCGGGCATGCCGGGAGGACTTTTTTTGCTGCTTGTCATTGGCGAGGGGTTGAATGAACTCGGAAAGACTGTTCCGCTCGTGCGGACTTACTTTGGCGGCTCTGTCGTCTGTGTGCTCGGTGGCGCAGTGATTGCGGCAAGCGGAATTTTTCCAGCGGAGAGCAGTGAGCTATTATCGCGTTTTGTCCAGAGCGAGGGTTTTCTGGTCTTTTACATTGCAGCGCTGATCACAGGCAGTCTCTTTCAGATTGACCGGCGTCTATTATTTCGCGCTTCACTCCGGATTTTGCCGACAGCGCTCTTCGCCGTCATATCGGGGACTATCACTGTCATTTTGCTTGGACTTTTGCAGGGGAAATCGCCTGTCGAGAGTCTGCTCTATGTCGCAATTCCCATGACTTCCGGCGGCATGACGGCGGGCGCAGTGCCGCTTTCTGCGATTTATGCGGAGGCGACTGGAATACCGGCGGGTGAAATCCTGACCCGGATTGCGCCTGCAACGGTGCTTGGGAATATTGTATCAATTCTATTTGGGGCGCTCTCCGTGCAACTCGCAGAGCGTTTTCCGGGGCTCAGCGGCGGCGGGCAGCTCTTAAAGGGAGAGACCGCAGAAAAGAAGAGCAACGCTGCCAGGCTGGATTTCACACAACTGCTCGCTGGTTTAGTGCTCTCGCTTGTTTTTTATATGGCAGGCGCGCTGCTGCATGGTCTGTTGCCAGCGCTGCCGGCATATGCGGGCATGATTCTCTGCATCATGGCAGCAAAGGGATTTTCAGTGCTGCCCGAAGAGGTGGAAGAAGCAGCGGCGTACTGGGGACAGTTTGTGATCCGCGCATTTACGGCGGCAGCACTCACGGGCATTGGCGTTGTACTTCTTGATCTGAACCGGCTCGCTGCGGTGCTGACACTGCCCTATGTGCTCACGATTGTGTTTGGTGTGCTTGCCATCACGCTG
>CALLVJ010000330.1 GCA_938010625.1 uncultured Stomatobaculum sp.
ACAAGAACATTGAAAAACAAGGGCAAGGTGCCCGGTGTGATGCCGGGATAATCGGGAAGCAAGTAAAACTGCGCGAACTCGTCACCGTATGCGGGGAGTTCGTCTGTCACTGCGAGAGCGGGAAGGCAGACAAGGGACTTTGAGCCGCGAGCCGGGAGACCGGCCTTGTCTTTCAAGTACCTTCCTGAGCACGAGTGCCTGTCCGGGAACGCAGAGAAGAGGCTTCCTGCCTCTTCTTTGTGTGACACGAAGAGGTTCTCTGAAAAGATGGGCCTCTTTTTAATTTGTTTGGCATTTTTTGGAGGATGTGCTACAATGAGGCGGCATGAAAAGATGCAAAGGGAGGATACAATTATGAAGAGAGTTAAAGTTGGAGCAGTTTTAGTGGCGGCAGCACTCGCGGCAGTTCTGGCGACCGGCTGCAGCAGCAAGAAGGACGAGAGCAAGGCAGCTTCCGAGGCAGTTTCCGGTGCTGTTGAGTCCGTATCCAGCGCAGTTGATACAGCAAACAAGGCAGCTTCCGACGCAGCAAAAGCTGGTTCTGAGGCAGCTTCCGATGCAGTCAAGGCAGGTTCTGAGGCAGCTTCGGATGCAGTCAAGACCGGCTCTGAGGCAGCTTCCAAAGCAGTCAAGGCTGGTTCTGAGGCGGCTTCCGATGCAGTCAAGACCGGCTCTGAGGTTGCTTCCGATGCAGCGAAGGCAGGCTCTGAGGTCGCTTCTGATGCGGCAAAGGTTGTCGAGACCACGGTTGCTGAGTCGAAGTAAGTTGCGATTTGCTGAAATGCGAGAGGCTCTCCGAAAGGATGAGCCTCTTTTTTGCATCAGATAGATTCCAGAGCGAAGGGGGAGATGGCATGAAGAAGTATGGCGCAGTCCTCGCAGCGGCAGTGCTCGCAGCAGCGCTTGCAACCGCTTGTGGCGCAAAGAGAGCAGAGAGTGCGGCAGCATCATCGTCGGCTGCGAGCGAGGCGGTCTCAAAGAGCGAGAGCGAAGCAACTGCGGGCGAGAGCGTAGCGGCAACGGGAGAGAAGAAAAACGCGGACTTCAAGGCGGAGGATTTTCAGGCGGGCGCAGAGATCACGGCGCAGGCAGAGGCAGCGGCGCAGATGCTTTCGGAGAAGCATGAGAAGCTGGCCCTTGCAGACGGCAGTTATCAGGTCAATGTGACCCTCTCGGGCGGCAGCGGCCGCGCAAAAATCGCGAGCCCCACAGAGCTCACGGTCAAGGACGGCAGAGCGACCGCGAAGCTTGTCTGGAGCAGCGACAAGTATGACTACATGGAAGTGGAGGGGATCCGCTTTACGCCGGAGATTCAAAACGGCCACGCAGTCTTTGTGATTCCGGTCACAGAGCTCAATAAACCGCTCGCAATGGTCGGAGACACGACGGCGATGAGCCAGCCGCACGCGATTGACTATCAGCTCACATTTGAACTGCAGGAATAATAAATTGCAACAATCATAGCAAAGGAGAGAAAAGATGAGAAAGGCAAAGCTCGCGTTATGGATTCTGACGGCAGCTCTGGCAATCACTGCCTGCGGAGGCAGGGAGAAGAAAAAAGAAGTTCCGGTCACCGAGAGCAGTCAGGAGACCGCTGCGACCGAGGCGACAGAGCCGACCACGCTCGCGCCGGCAACTGACGAGGAGAAGAAGCAGGCAGAGGAAGTCGGCAAAAAGATTGATGCCATCTATGTCCAGAACTGGAGTGAGAACACAGAGCAGCTCTGCAAAGAGGCAAAGGAGGCCTGGGACGCTTTGAGTGACAGTGCAAAGGCAGCAGTGACGGGCGAGCACGCATCGCCGGAGTACTTTGGCCTTGGCACCGGAGATGCGGCGAAGGACGATCCGCGAAACCAGGATGAGATCGGTGAGAAGGAACTCCTGGTCGTGAGCTTTGGAACTTCCTATAACGACAGCCGCGCCAGGGATATCGGCGGTATCGAATCTTACCTCGCCAGAGAATTTCCGGACTACAGCGTGCGCCGCGCGTTTACATCCCAGATTATCATAAACCACATCCTTGCGCGCGACGGCGAGAAGATTGACAATGTCGAGCAGGCGCTGGAGCGCGCCAAGAAAAATGGCGTCAAGGAGCTCATTGTCCAGCCGACGCATCTCATGCAGGGCAAGGAGTACGATGAGCTGAAGGCGACGCTCGATCAGCACAGGGCAGACTTTACAAAGGTCGCGCTCGCAGAGCCTCTGCTCGGCGAGGTCGGAAAGACTGCGGAGGATGTCAATGCGGACAAGGAGAAGGTCGCGACGCTGCTCGTGCAGGCGGCTGTCGCGGACAGTGGTTTTGACAGTGTCCAGAAGGTAGGACAGGATCGCGCAGCTTTTGTATTCCTGGGTCACGGTACCTCTCATACTGCGGCAATCACCTATTCCGAGATGCAGACTGCGATGCGGAAGCTTGGCTTCAACAATGTGTTCATTGGCACTGTCGAGGGCGAGCCGGAGGAAACTGCGGTTGACGCTGTGATTGCGGCAGTCAAGAAGGCTGGTTTTAAGAGGGTCACGATTCGCCCGATGATGGTCGTCGCAGGTGATCACGCGCACAATGATATGGCCGGTGCGGAGGATGATTCCTGGGTGCAGAAATTTGTCGCGTCGAAGAACTTTGACCGCGTCGAGACCCAGATTCTCGGCATGGGCGGCATCAGTGACATCGAGAAGATTTACGCTGCGCACACGCAGGCGGCGATTTACGAGGCCGAGGGCGTGGCGGAGACGACAGCCGCAGAGACAACGGCAGGAGAGAGTCAGGCAAACTAAAATGGACTGGG
>CALLVJ010000331.1 GCA_938010625.1 uncultured Stomatobaculum sp.
CCGATAAAGAAAGAAACCACAGTTCCCGCGCCTACTGCGATGACAATGTAGAGCGCTGCATTGAGAATGTTATTCTCATCCAGAGCTTCCGTATCCGCGGAGACATCGACCGTAGTAGTCGGATGTGTATCCTTTGCCCCCTGGGCATTGACGCCTTTGGATTTGAGGCCATACTTCTTGATCTTGCCATAGGCAATCGGGCCGCCCATCATGCAGCCTGCAATCAGACCGTAGGTCGCGGCTGCGACTGCGACCGTCGTCGCATTCGCGACGCCGAGATTCTCGAGGAAGGGTCCCCAGGAACCTGCGGTTCCGTGTCCGCCGACCAGCGGGATGGAGCCCATCGCGAGACCGATGCGCGGGTCAAGGCCGAAGGCCTTTGCGCCGATCGCACCGACCAGATCCTGAATCACGCACATCGCTGCGGATACACCGAGGAACAAAATGACGCCGATGCCTCCCTTTTTCAACATGCCAAAGGCCGCCATATAACCGACCGAGCAGAAGAACGCAGTCATGAAAACCTTCTGCAAGGTGACATCCATATCGAACTCCATAATGCCTGTACCGCGAAGAATCGCGTGCACAATGGCGAATACAAGTCCACCGACGACAGGCGCCGGGATACAGTAGCGGCGGAGAAACTCAATCCGCGCGACCAGTTCGCGTCCGATGAGCAGCATGACAACTGCCACCGCAAGCGCCTGATACATATCAAGCTTCACTGTTTGCATAAAAACCTCCTTTTCCCCCTGTCAGCACAGCACAGTCTTTTCCCGGTTCTCTCTGCCTGCGCCGATAGCCGATATCTATATTATAAAATAGAGCTTCAAGAAGTTTCAAGAAGTTTCACAAATTCCATTTGAAATTATGTGCTTTGTTCAGCGAGCTGCATAAGGCTTTCGATGAATTTCTTAATAGATGGCTTTCCTCCATAGCTCTTTTTACCACGGATCAGATCCATCTCTGCGCGCACCTCTTCAAACGGGAAGAGCGTGCTGCTATAGCGCGTAAAGCTCTCGTTCAAAAAGTCCTCGAGTCCGAGATGGGCGAGGTTTGTAAGACCGACCGCAATGGCTCGCCGCATTCTCTGCTCCATGCTCTTCGGATTGTCCGAAAGCTCTGAACAGAGCTCCCGTATGCTCTCCTGCTGTAACGACCTCTGCTCCCGCTTCACAAAGAGACAGAGATTCAGGATGTCCGCGCTTCCTTTCTCGCCTGCCATCCCAATGCGCGCAAGGATGCTGCTGATTTCCCGGCGGCACTCCTCGTCTGTGTCCTGCGGCACCGCAACCTGCCCGGTAAACAGCACCCGGCGCAGCGCCTCTATGGTTCTCTCATTCTCAAGCTGTCTGGCCACAGTGCCAATCACCGCGCGGAGTTCCACAATGTTGATCGGCTTGTTCAGGAAGAAATCAATTCCAGCATCGTAAGCCTTTGCGATCATATCCTTCTGCGTGACCTGGGAGAGCATAATGCACTTTGCGCGGCAGCCCCTGCTGCGAAGACGGCGCACCAGCTCCGCGCCATCTCGTCCCGGCATCAGAAAGTCGACCAGAATCAGATCCGGATGCAGCGCGGCAATCTGCAGTTCATCGCCGTCGTCGTCCTCAGAACTGCCGACAACCTCCCCGAGCCCCTGATCCTCAATGAAGTCCCGGAGCGTATCAATCACCCCGACATCATCCTCTGCAATGTAAATTCTAAGCTCTCTCTCCATAAACAGCCCTCTTCTCTTCTGTATATGCAATCGCCTCCACCGGAATTCTCACGGAGAAGCAGGTGTTACCGGGCTCTGACTGCACTGCAATCGTGCCGCCAAAATGTTCTTCTACCATATTCTTGACGCCGGCCAGTCCCACGCCGCGGTAGATGTTGCCAGTCCGCTCATCGAACTTCGTCGAATAGCCGAGCCGAAAAATCTTCTCTAGCTTGCGCGGCACAATGCCGGGGCCATTGTCCGAGACTGCAAAGGCATAACAGCCGTCTGTCTGCCGCTCCGAAACCATGATTGTGCCGCGCCGCCGATCCCCCTCAATCGCCTCAATCGCATTGCCGACCAGATTTTTTAAGATGGTCATCAGCGCATAATGCTCGCGGGTCAGAAAGTCGTCGCGGCAGTCAAACAACAGCCGGATGTCCAGCTGCTTTTCGCGGATCACACCATTTGAAGTCGCATCCAGAATTTCCATGAGCTCCCGGAAGCGGACGTGATCCTCGTCATACTCGTTTTCAGCGGTCTCCTCAAGCCCCCGCATAATACGGAGATAGTCTTTTTTGATCTCGTGCACATCGCGGGCGATGTTGAGCGCGCGACGTTGCATCTCCTCGGGCAACTGTTGCGCGCGCAGCTCCTCTGAGAGCCGATAGGCATTGCCCATGACGCGCTCAATTTCCTCAGAATTTTTCCGCATCAGATAAAGCTCACTCTTTAGGCCGGTGATCATCAAAAATAGGCGCTGGTAGCGCCCCTCCTGCTCATGCCGCACCTGCAGCTCACGGTACTGCCGATCCATGACCAGAACCAGCAGCACGAGCGATGCGCGAAACAATGCGACCAGAAAAAGAACCAGCGAGGCATCTTCGACGTTGACCACAGTGTCGAGCAGAAAAGCGCGGAGCAGGAGCTCTGCGACATTCGCGAACAAATCGCAGAAAAAGGCCGCTGCAAAAACACGCGGCAATGTCGCAATGCGCTGATTCGGAATCTGCAGCCGAAATAAAATGCCATAGCAGACATAAAAAAGCGCCCCAGGCAACTGCTGATAAATCCTTCCTCCCGTAAAGCCATGCCCAAAGATCGACACCAGGATGCGGAACAAAAAAACAATCAGCGCTGTAAAGCCACAGACTGACAAACTGTGAATCTGCGCGCCCATGGTCATTAAGAGCACCGGCAGCAGAACCACGGCAATCGAGATGCGGAAATCACTACTGATCACATTGAAATAAAACTGCGAGAGAAGTGCAACAGTCGCGCCAATCGTGGCGCTGCGCCGCACCGGATGAAATTCCAACGGCCGTCTGAAAAGTCCTCTGTCCATCTGCCGGGTCTGCTCCGATGCCCGGTTCTCCCGCTCTGTCTGCACGCTTCGCACCTCTCTTTCCCGCATAGTATAGCATTTTATGCTATACTGGTCATACGAAAGCAGTCCACTTTGTCTATTTTTTCAGGAGGATTTCCATGTCGGTTCCTGCCATTCTGCTCACTCTGCGCCCGCTTCTCATGGCGCTTGCCATTTTGTTTCTGCCGCCGCTCCTGTTTCGACGACAGTTCCGGGAATTTTCCGGTTTCCTGCGCGACCTGAGGAGCCTGCTCCGCGCTGCGGAAGAGAGCAAGCAGCTTGGTCCCACCGAGCGCTCTGTCCCGGATGTGACCAAGCTCTTTCTGCCGGCGATCCATCGCGATTTTCCCGCCTTCAACTGGACAGAAGAGCGCGTCGCGGTCGAGAAGCGCATTGCCTCAGTGCTTGCCGCCCGGCAGGCCATGGATCTATCGAAGCTCTCTGCGCCCTCCGAGAGCCTTCGAGAGCGCGTCCGCCTCGCCATTGAGGACGACCGCATGAACGCGCTGACGCGCAGCTTTTCTGACATTTTGATTCACAGAACTGCGATTGCAGACTATAAAAATCTGCCGACTCTGACAGAAATCCGGCTTATCAGTTCCATCGGCTTTACCGCTTCTCTCGCGGGCGAAGCCATCCGGAAAAGCGAGGGGAAGGCGCGCGCTGCGGTTCTCGCTGCACCGCACAAAGTTGAGACCACTGTCACCTCTGTCCTCGTACATGTCCAGAGCATTAATCAGCGGAGCGGCTACCAGAAAATCACCGGCATCTCCTGCCCGCACTGCGGCGCGCCCCTGCCGCGCGCCGACACTGCAATTTGTCCCTTCTGTAAAAGCGCACTTGTGCAGACCGACCGCCTGGTCTGGTCACTCGAGGAAATCGAATTTCAGACGCTGGTCTGAGATAACCGTGCAACCTGATTATGTACTTAGCTTTGAATACCAAAAGAAAAAATGGATGCCACCTGTAAAGCACAGGATAGCATCCATTTGTTGCAGCGAGGCAAACGGTCACTGGCCCTGCATTCCGGGTACACAGCAAACCGCGTGTCCGTTTTTGATTCTTTTTTACTGCCTCTGAATGATGGCGAGGACTTCCTCCGCGGTCTTGCCGCTCTCCTCAATGGCCTTCATAATGACCTGCTGGGTCTCAGTCTTTTCTTCTTTCTGGAGCTCCTTAATCTCAGCCTTCTTTGCCTTCACAGCCTCCTGAAGCTCTGTGAGTTCTGCATTTGCCCGCTGCAGTCTCTCTGCAATACTGAGCGTCGGCTTGTTCTTTGCTCCCTTGGTGCGTGCCATTTTGTTCTCCTCCTCTTAATTTTTCTGGTCAAGCTTTGCGTGTGCTTTTTCCTCGAAACGCTTCTGGTCAATAATTGCTCTCTGGTGCGTTCCCTCGCCAATCAGACCGCAAGCGTCGTGTGCTTCGACATGGAACGTGAGAATTTTGCCATTTGCGCTGATTTCCAGAAGTTCTGCGTCGAAGGTCACCTTCATGCCCTTCGGCGTCGCAGCGACATGGCTCACATCTACCTTGACTCCGACGGTTGTCTTGCCCTCTCCGAGCAGCTTCTCGACCGAAGCTGCCGAAGTATATTCCATATTTGCAATCATCATCGGGGTCGCAAGCACATGCACGGTTCCACTTCCGACATGCGTTGCCAAATCCTTTTCTTCGACTGTGATTTCCTGATGTCCTTTGATTCCTGGTTCCAACATCCTCTCTCCTCTTTTCTATTCCAAACTCCCTGTTTTATACAAATAATTCCTTACTAAGAGTTATAACAAACTCTCTATTTCTTCGCAAGTATTGTTTTTATGAAAATGAAATTTATTCCACCAGAGTGATTCCCTTGTTCTGCATTACTGCGATATTTTGAATTTCATTTTCACCACAGTAAAGCACGCGAAGCTTTGGAAGCGCAGTGAGCGGTGAAATATCCTCTATGCGGTTTCCGCTGATATCAAAAACTTCCACATTCTGCAGACCGCCCGCAAAATCGAGATCTGTGAGCCCGCAGTGATTCAGGCGAAGTTCACGGAGCGCTGTGCAGTGCGAAAGCTGGCTGAGCGCCGCAGAACCCGTCACCGTGCTGCCGTAGCCGCCAATCTGAACACCGTCAAAGCCGATCACCGTGAGCCTCTCAAGCGCAGTGTTGTCCTGCTCCAGAGCCGCAGCAAAGTGCAGGGGCGAACTGCTCATATCCGCCACAATGCTCTCGCCAATGAGCGTCATGTCTGTGACGTGTGGAAAGGCTCCGAGATCAACCGGCCCCTGACTGCTGACCACAGTCAGCTTTTGCAGCTTTGGCAGCGCGCCGACACTCGCAATATTCGTGAGCTTCTCCGACGTGCTGTCCAGATTCAGACAAAGCTCCTCGAGATTCGAGAGCCCTGAGAGCAGTGAAAAATCCTCACTCTCCCCGGAGTCATTCAGGAACAGCGTGAGTTTTTTCAGATTATGGCAGCCGGCAATCTGCGGAAAGGTATCGTCGTCGGTTTCCAGTTCCTCCAGTGCGGTCAAACCACTTAAATCCGGCGGCATCCCCTTGAAGTGCCAGGACGTATTTGCAATGCGGAGTTTCGTGAGATTCGTGAGTGACGTCAGCGCGTTGAGGTCTTCAATGTCGAAGCAATCTCCAATATCCAGAACGCGGAGACCGGTGAGAGAGCGAAGCGGTTCAATGCTGCGGAGTGCCCCGCCGTTATAGAGCCGGAGTTCCTGCAGATTACTGAGCGGGCTCAGCACATTGAGGCTCTTCATCTCATCAATGCCCACAAGGGTCAGGCTCTCAAGCTGGGTGAGACTTGAGAGAAAACGCAGATCTTTGACATTTCCTCCGGACGCGCGGGCGCTGAGCTGCATGCTTCTCACTTGACTGAGCCCAATCAGATCTTCATTGCTCTTTACGTCCAGTTCGGTTCCAAGCTCTTCCAACTTCGAAAGTTTCTGCAGATCGGAAAGTGAGATCATCTCCTCGCGCCGACCAATCAAAAGTTTCTTCAGATTGGGAAAGCGCTCTACCAGGTGATCGGCATCTTCCGCTTTCATAAGCGTCACGCCACCAAGTTCTTCGATTGCCCCGGGGTCTGCGACCAGATTCGCGAGATTCTCCGGCCGATTGTCATAGCCGCCGAAGTCGGACAGATACAGGGCTTTTAACTTCTTCAGATTGCCGAGCGTATGAGCATATTCCTCCGAATCAAACGAAATGCGGATTGCATCGCCGGTATTGCCGCTCGCAGCGCGGAGCCCCTCAAGATTCGGAAACACCTGAAAGGCAGAACCATCCAGCACAATGCTACTCCTGTCATGGAGGATTGGAACCTGCCTTTCGCTGTCATCCGTAAATTTCACTCTCAGCCAGAACATCTTGTCGCGCTCTCTCTGAAACGAAATCTCTTTGACGCGCGCATAGTCATCCGCTGTCCAGGCTGCAGGCTCCTTCTCGAACACATCCGTGAAGGCACTGACCAGAACCGGGTCCGTCAGCGTTGTCGCATAGTGCACCTTCGCTTTGGGCTCTGCCTTTCGGTGTCTCCGAGTCAGCATCGGCAGTAGAATAAAGAAGATACTCGCAACTGCGCAGAGAACCATCGATATGACAAACAGTTCGGGTGACATTCGCCTGCCGTAGCTCTCATGGCCGATCACATTGATCTGCACCGACTTCTCTTCTTCTTCGACATAGAGCACGGTTCCACAGACGCGGCAGTTCGTCTTGCCGCTCTGCTTCACAAGGATACTGCTTCCGCAGTGCGGACATCGGATCTTCGTTGAATTCATTTTACCTTCTCTCCGTTAATTGTGATGCTCTCGACAAACTGAGAGCTCGATAAATCCGGCATTGTGCTCATTGCGTCCGCTTGAATCTCCACTGTCTTCAAATATGGAACGGCGGCAAGCGCTGTGAAATCCGTGATCTGATTGCCCTCGAGCGTCACAGCGACCAGAGACTTCATCCCCGAGAGCGGCGATAAATCCTGAACCCCGGTATTTTTCAGCGTGAGAGTCTGCAGCCCCTGCAGGCTCTTCACAAAACTCAGATCTGTGAGCTGCGGCGCATCCTGAATCGTAATGCTCTCAAGATACGGAAAGCGGGACAGGCTGCTGAAATCCGAAATCTCCGCTGCATTTTCAATCGTCAGATGCTTGAGCCCCGTGATATCGCTGAGCTCCGCGAGGCTCGAAGCGCCTGAGAGCGTGTAGTCCTCAAACACCCGGCTCGCTGTCGTCTCAGCCGCCACACTCTGGCTTCTGCGGTGTCCATTCGCGGCAAGATTCACACCGAGCAAGAGCACAGGAACCACAAAAACACAGGAGAGAAATGTGCCCAGCGCGATTTTCTGCTGCGCCGTCAGCTCGCGCTCTGTATTCAGTCTCTCCGGCTCCGCATTGTAAAAATTCACCGTGACATCCGGTCCTGAGAGATCAATTTTCAGCGCCGTCCCGCAGTACGGGCACTTTGCCTTATCCTGTCCTTCCTCCCATTGCAGTGCCGCCCCGCAATGGGGACAAGTCAAGCTGGTAATTTTCATATTTTATGTCCTCACGCAAATAAAATGGCGAACTATAGTTTCGCCTCTTTCGACTATTTAATTATACTCTCCAAATCTCTTTTTGAGAATAGCAGTGTCGTACCCAGCTATTTACCATTGACTAACAGAATCCATCGGTGATACATTGAACAGGCTTTTACAGGGAGTAGAGAGCGCTGACAAAGCGTTTCAAGTCAACAAAATGGCAGACGCCTGGCTTGAATTAAATCACGAGACTGAGGAAGCACGTTCACCGTGCCCTTGGTCTCTTTTTTGTCCTCTCTTTTATACAAATATACAAACAGGAGGTCTTTTCTATGACAATACAACCTGTATTTATTCTAAACAGCATTCTTCTCGGTCTCGGTCTCGCGATGGATGCAGTCTCGGTCTCAGTCGCAAACGGTCTCGAGGAGCCTGGCATGTCTGGTCAAAAAGCCGCCGGGATTGCCGGGACCTTTGCCTTTTTCCAGTGGCTCATGCCAATGCTCGGCTGGTTTTTTGTGACCTTCCTGCTCTCTCTGTTCCGCGCCATCTCTCCCTTTTTACCCTTTGTCTCTCTGGCGCTGCTCCTCTATATTGGAGGCAAGCTCGCGCTCGAGGGATTTCGCGGCGAGACAGAGGAAACGCCTGAACGCGGCATCGGCATGAAAGCGCTGCTCCTGCAGGGCATTGCAACCTCAATTGACGCGCTCTCAGTCGGCTTTACGCTCGCCTCCTACCGCGCAACAGAGGCGCTGCTCGCCTCTATTCTCATCGCTGTCACCACCTTTCTCCTCTGTCTCGCTGCGCTCCACGCCGGAAAGCAGGCAGGCGCGATTATAAACCGCCAGGCAAAAGTGATCGGCGGCATGATTCTGATTGTGATCGGCACGCGCATTTTCATCACCGGATAGGCGTAAACATCGCACGCCAAAAAGAGTCGGCAATTCCCTGCTTGCATACAAAAGACCGGAAGGCTTTCGCCTTCCGGTCTTTTGTCGGTAAGATGGTTCTGACAGAAATCAAATCAATAATTTTCTGCGAGGATTTCGAAAAATGCCTGTGGATGCTGGCAGGTCGGACATACCGCCGGTGCCGAAGTACCGACCACGACGTGACCGCAGTTCCGGCAGACCCAGACCTTGACTTCGCTCTTCTTGAAGACTTCCTGCATTTCGACATTCTTTAAGAGCTTTCTGTATCTCTCCTCGTGGCGCTTCTCAATCGCTGCAACCATGCGGAACTTCGCCGCGAGCTCCTTGAAGCCCTCCTTCTCAGCCGTCTCTGCAAAGCCGACATACATATCATTCCACTCGTAGCTCTCGCCCTCAGCTGCGTGCAGCAGGTTCGTCGCCGTGTCTGCAATGCCGTTCAGCTCCTTGAGCCACATC
>CALLVJ010000332.1 GCA_938010625.1 uncultured Stomatobaculum sp.
AAATGGAGGAGATGGCAAAGCCTGCGATTGTGGCGCTAAAGAGCGGTGCGTTAAAGTTCGTGCCGGAGAGCTACGGAAAGACTTACTTAAACTGGCTCGAGGGGATTCACGACTGGTGCATCTCCCGACAGCTCTGGTGGGGGCACCGGATTCCGGCTTACTACTGCGACAAGTGCGGCGAGGTGGTCGTGGCGCGCGAGACGCCGGCGACCTGCCCGCACTGCGGCGGACACGGCTTCCACCAGGAGGAGGATACGCTCGACACTTGGTTCAGCTCGGCGCTCTGGCCGTTCTCGACCCTTGGCTGGCCGAAGGACACGCCCGAGTACCGCTACTTCTATCCGACCGATGTGCTCGTGACCGGCTATGACATCATCTTTTTCTGGGTCATCCGCATGGTCTTTTCCGGTATTGAGCAGACCGGCGAGCTCCCGTTCCACACCGTGCTGATTCACGGACTGGTGCGCGACGCGGAGGGGCGCAAGATGTCCAAGTCGCTCGGCAACGGCATTGATCCGCTCGAGGTCATTGACCGCTATGGCGCCGATGCGCTCCGCCTCACCCTGATGACCGGCAATGCGCCGGGCAACGACATGCGCTTTTACTGGGAGCGCGTCGAGGCAGCGCGGAATTTTGCAAATAAAATCTGGAATGCGGCGCGCTTCATTGAGATGAATCTCGGAGAGACCATGCCGGAAGAGCCAGACACCGCAGCGCTGCTGCCACAGGACCGCTGGGTACTGCATCAGTTCAATGAACTCACGAAGGAAGTGACCGAGAATCTTGAGAAGTTTGAGCTCGGCATTGCGCTCCAGAAGGTCTATGACTTCATCTGGGAGGAGTTCTGCGACTGGTATATCGAGATGGTGAAGCCGCGCCTCTGGAACAGGGAAGATCCGACTCGCGAGGCAGCGCTCTGGACGCTCCGCGAAGTGTTGAGCCGCGCCTTGAAGCTCCTGCATCCGTTCATGCCGTTCATCACGGAGGAAGTGTTCTTAAGTCTCAACGAGGCGGAGAGCATCATGGTCTCTTCCTGGCCGGTCGAAGAACAGCGCTTCGTTTTTCCAGCGAAAGCAGCTGAGGTAGAGCGCATCAAGGAGGCAGTCCGCGCCATTCGCCGCATCCGCACTTCCATGAATGTCGCGCCGGGTCGTCAGGCAGAGGTCTTTGTGGTCTCGGAGGATGCGGCAGTGCTCGAGAGTTTCCGGCGCGCAGAGGACTTTTTCCGGGTGCTGGGGCGCGCCTCAGAGGTGAAGCTCCAGCGGGACAAGACCGGCATTCAGGAGGACGCGGTCTCGGCAGTCATTCCAGGTGCCATGATTTACATTCCGTTTGCCGACTTGGTCGATGTCGAAAAAGAGAAGGCGCGCCTCGCAAAGGAAGAGGCGCGGCTTGAGAGCGAGATTGCCCGTGCGAACGGCATGCTCCAGAATGAGAAATTCCTCGCAAAGGCACCGGTCGACAAGGTCGCGGCCGAGCAGGAAAAGCGGAAAAAGTACGAGGGGATGCTGGAAAAAGTGCGCGAACAGCGGAAAGCGCTCGGCGCATAAAGAGGGAGAGGCATGGCAGAAGAGAGGCGTTGCCCCGAAGATTTGCCAATGTGGGGCGAAAAGAAGACTTCGGTTCCGGAAGTCCGGGCATTTTTGGATGCGCTTGGCGCGCCGGACCGCGCATTTCGTGTCATTCATGTCGCGGGAACCAACGGCAAGGGCTCTGTCTGCGCCTATCTGACGAGTGCGCTGCGCCGCGCAGGTTATCGTGTCGGCACCTTTGTCTCACCGCATCTCGTGGACATTCGCGAGCGCATTCTGATTGACGGCGAGATGGTCTCGGCTGAGGCGTTTCGCGCGGCGGCGGAGACCGTGAGACACTGGGGAGAGACAGTGAAGCGCGCCGGCGGCAATTTTCCGGCCTACTTTGAGTATCTCTACTATATGGCCATGCTCTTATTCCGGGATGCCGGCTGTAATCTTGTGATCCTGGAGACCGGACTTGGCGGGCGGCTTGATGCGACAAATAGTTGTCATCCCTGTCTCACCGTTCTGACCAGCATAAGCCTTGACCACATGCAGTATCTCGGCGATACCGTCGAGAAAATTGCGGCAGAGAAGGCGGGGATTATCAAGAAAAATGTCCCTGTGGTTTACCTCGCAGACCAACCCTCGGTGAGGGCGGTGATCGAGGCGAAAGCACAGGAGATGCAGGCAGCCGCCTACCCCGTCGCGCCGGATCCGGCGGATGCACGCTTTGCCTTTTTGCCGGCTGCCTACCAGCGGGAAAACGCGGCACTCGCCGCGAAGGCCTTTCAGGTCTTTGCGACAGGGGAGCGCGGAGAGGCGCGGGCGCACTGTGAGGCAGTTGCCTTCCCGGAGGCAGTGCGCGCGACGGTCTGGACGGGCAGAATGCAGGAAATTTATTCCGATGTTTTTTTGGATGGCGCGCACAATGCCGACGGCGTGCTGCGAATGGCAGAAGCCGGGGCAGAGCTTGCGCGGCAGCGCCATAAGAGGCCACTTTTACTCACATCTTCCGTCCAGGACAAGGAACTAAGTGCAATCGCGGAGACCTTTGTGAAGGTCTTGCAGCCCGCCCGCATTTACCTCGCGCCGCTACATACATCCCGCAGGACAGAGGTGCATGTGCTGTCGGACATTTACCGCAAGGCAGGCGCAGCGGAAGTGCAGACGTCTGCCAGTGTCGGGGAAGCCTTCCGGCTGGCGAGAAGCGGACAAGCTGACGATGAAATTTTATTGATCGCGGGCTCGCTCTATCTGGTCGGTGAAATTTTGGCGGAGGAATGCAAATGATTAATTTTGACGAGGAGATCCGAACCTATCGCTCGAGCCTCGAAATCTCGGCGGTCGAGGATGCGATTGTGCAGAGTGATCTCACAGATATGAAGGATATTTTGATGGAACTCTTAAAGCGGAGCGGAGAGACAGAAACATGAATGTAATGGAGCGCAGCATTCGGGCGGCCAACAGCTGCTACAATCGCGGCCTGCAGCTCGCGAGACAGCGGGATTTGTCCGGGGCGGTGCCG
>CALLVJ010000333.1 GCA_938010625.1 uncultured Stomatobaculum sp.
GGTCATGACGATGAAGACAGAAGACATGGGAAAGGCAGTTGCAAAAAAGCAGCTGCCTTTTTATATAAAGTCCCATTTTTAGTACAGCCTATATGGTATAGTAAAAACAGTGATGGACAAGACGGTGAACTATCGTGAAATTGAGAAGCGTTTCCGCGGGAAAGGATGTGTCAAAGTCTTCTGTGTTGATTTCAAAAGTTGCCGGAAGGAAGGGCAGGCGCAAGGCGCTGGGACGAGATTTTACCAAGGATAGGCCGAATAAACGAGTATAACTTGCAATTATGAACAAAAACTGTAAACTGTAAGAGAATGTTAAGAACTCTGCGAGGGGAACGACATGGAAGTAGAGAAGTTGATGCGAAGTCTTGCGGCTAAGACCAATCCGAATGACAGCACGCAGTGGCTTCCACTCTGGATGCACGCGCGGGACACGGCGGGCATCATGAAAGAACTCTGGGATCATTGGCTGCCAAGGGCTGTCCGCCGTGAAATCTGCGGCGGTACGGAAGAAGTATTGCAGAAAAATGAGGCACTTTTTCAGAAGGTCTGTGTATTCCTGGGTCTTGCACATGACATTGGCAAGGCAACGGCGGTCTTTCAAGCGCGCATTCTGGAAATGCTGCCGGAAAGGCGGGAGCGGCTCGCGGAGCTGGGGCTGGAGATACCGGAGGCCTCCACTTTCGCAGCCCCCTCTGCAACAGCGCATGCGCTGGCAGGAGACGTTATTTTACAACGGCATGGAGTGAATGAAGGTATCTGTGAAATTGTCGGAGCGCATCATGGCAAGCCGCAGCAAGCTGTGAGCGAGGGCACATTTACGTCGCATTTGGTTAATTTCAGGGGGAGAGATCAGGATGCGCCGCTGTGGGATGCGCTTTGGATTGCTTTTTTGCAGTATGCGTTCGAAAAAAGCAGTATACCGAATGCCGGGGCACTGCCGGAACTTTCTGGACCACAGCGTGTGTTGCTCTCAGGTCTTCTTGTCATGGCAGACTGGGTTGCGAGCAATCAGTTTTATTTTCCGACGATTTCGACGGAGCAGGAAGGATCTGAGACGCTATATCCAAGTCGAATCAAAGCAGCTTGGGAGAAGTTACATCTGCCGCGGTTCTGGTCGCCGAATGCCGGTGGTATGGGCGCGCTGGAGTTTGCCGCGCGTTTTGGATTTCCGCCAAATGAACTCCAGACAGCAGTTCTCAATATCGCGGAAAATGTCGGTGTGCCCGGCATTTTCATCATCGAAGCGCAGATGGGCGTCGGCAAGACAGAGGCAGCACTCGCAGCAGCCGAGATTTTTGCGGGCAATTGTGGGAGCGGCGGACTGTTCTTTGGTCTGCCGACCCAAGCGACAGCAAATGGCATTTTCCCCCGTATCCGGACTTGGGCAGAGGAACAATCTGACTATGTGAGGCAACTTTCGATACGTCTCGCCCATGGCAAGGCAGAACTGAATCCGAATTATGCAGACCTCGTAGAGGCAAGTCGAGAGCAGTTTGCTGGTGAAGCGCATATTGGCGAAGATGAAGGCGAAGCTCTGGTTGTCCACTCCTTTTTCCGCGGGAGAAAGCAAGTGATGCTCTCGGATTTTGTGATTGCGACTGTTGACCAAATTTTGATGGCGGCACTCAAACAGAAGCATTTGATGCTGCGACATCTCGGCATGGCAGGAAAAATTGTGATTATTGATGAAGTGCACGCCTATGACGCCTATATGGGGGTGTACCTGGAGCGAGCCTTATGCTGGCTCGGCGCCTATCATGTGCCGGTGCTACTCCTTTCGGCGACTTTGCCCGCGAAACGGCGCATTGAATTTGTGGATGCCTATCTGAACACTTCTAAAAAAGAAAAGAAAGAGCGGGAAAAAAGATTTAGCACAGGAGAAGAGGCGGACTGGAGATATTCGCGCGCTTATCCCTTGCTCACTTGGACGGATGGAAGGGACATTCATCAAAAAGGTCTACAGTTACAGAGTGCAACGCGCAGCGTTGTAATGGAAAAGGTCAAAGAATCAGCGCGCATTGACCTGCTGCGTGAAAAGTTGCAGGACGGCGGTTGCGCGATTGTGATTCTCAGCACGATACGGCGCGCACAGGAATTTGCCAAAGAAGTCAGGATGAAAATGCCGAAGGCACACATTATCCTCTTGCACAGCGCCTTCCTGATGCCAGACCGCGCAGCGCGCGAGCAGGAACTCTTGCAAAAATTGGGAAAGAAATCAACGAGAGCAGAGCGAGATCACTTGATTGTGATCGGC
>CALLVJ010000334.1 GCA_938010625.1 uncultured Stomatobaculum sp.
CGCCAACGTGGCTATCGCCACCGGCGTAGTCAGCTACGGTTCTTACGTTTTCTACTGCCTTCAAAACACCCTTACCGCCAAAACGTTTCTTGTCGCCATCGCGAAGTTCGAGTGCCTCGTTCTCACCTGTAGATGCACCTGACGGAGCTGTTCCTCTTCCGATTGTTCCGTCTGCCAAATAAACCTCAGCCTCAACTGTAGGATTTCCTCTGGAGTCAAGTATTTCTCTTCCGATTACCTTCTCAATAGAAAGATGTGTCAACATATTGGTTCCTCCACTTCTGAACTCTGCTAAAGAACTCTTGTCCGTACCAGTATAGCACGGAACAAGACGTCCTGCCTCTTATTTTTCGTAGCGGTAAAACCCTTCGCCCGCGTTGATACCGGTCTTGCCCGCAGCAATCTTTGCCTGTAAACCAGCTGCAATTTTGCCCGCCGTGCTCTCCGGATTCTTTGCCTCCGGGCTCATTGCGACAATGTTATAGGCAGTCTGCAGCCCCACAATGTCTAAAATCTGGAAGGGGCCATAGGGCGAGCCTGTGCCGAGCTTCCAGGTTTTGTCGATCGTCTCCGGATCTGCGACCTCATTCGCCCAGAGCGCCTCCGCCGCACTTAAAAACGGCACGAGCATCGAATTCAGAATGTAGCCCGGCTGCTCCTTTTTGAGTTCCAGCGGAATCATGCCGATTTCTCTGGCAAATTCCACGACGCGACAAAAGACGGCCTCCGAAGTGCCGCTGTGTCCCATGACCTCCGCCGTATTGCTGCGCCAGATATTGTTCGCAAAGTGCAGCGCGAGATAGTTCCCCGGATAAGGCAGCAAATCCGAGAACATGCTCGGAATCATCGTCGAAGAATTCGTCGCGACAATCGTCTTCTCCGTCAGGAAAGGCGCGAGTTTTGCATAAAAGGCGCGCTTTGCCTCTCTGTCCTCCGCCATGCTCTCAATGATGAAATCAGCTTTGCGGACACTCTCTGCAAGATCCAGCGAGAGCTTCACATTCTGCTTTGCCGCCTCCACCGCTCTCTCGAGTGCCGCGAGATCCTCTGCGCTCTTCACCTTTGCCGCATCGCCAAAGCCGCGGGGCAAATCGAGCGGCTTGCCCGCGAGCATCGCCTCGCCGACCCGCGCGAGTTCCGCGCGGTACACATTGTAAAGT